>CAJONH010000177.1 GCA_905235825.1 Candidatus Gastranaerophilales bacterium | reverse complement strand
GAACGAAATTTTGGAGTGGTGACTTTAAAAAGTGAGCACTTTGCCGGCGGGGTTGACACGGCGGCAGAGTGCGAAACCAGATTAGATTAATTGTTATATTTTGCTCTCCTCTCTTTCTGTTTTTGCCGGTTAATAGATTTGTTTATTTTAAAATGTTTCGATTGAACAAATCAAACAATTGGCGATGATAAAAAGAGTACAAAAATTAACTAAATTAGAACATTTTTATTCAAATTATCCGCTATATATTCTATTGAAATGTCAATTAACTCACCTAATTTATTTTGAGTTAAACTTTATTTCAGATATAAAAATTTAATATAAAAAACAAAAAAACTGCAATTAAGCAGTTTTTTCGTATCAGATAAATTTTTCTATACTAAACAGGCAAACCTCGATGCTTGCTCTTTAAGCATTTGAGCTTTATCCGTATTTTCCCATGGTACAACAAAATCAGTTCTTCCCATGTGTCCATAAGCTGCTAATCGTTGATAGAATTTACCTCCGTTTTTAGCAGGAAGATTTCTTAAATCAAATTCTTTTATTATAGCACCGGGTCTTAAATCAAAATTTTTCTCAACAAGTCCCGTAATCATATCATCGGATATTTTTCCGGTACCGAAAGTATCAACCAAAATGGAAACAGGTTTTGCTACTCCAATTGCATAAGCAAGTTCTATTTCACATTTATCAGCCAAACCTGCAGCTACAATATTTTTAGCAACATATCTTGCGGCATAGGCTGCACTTCTATCGACTTTTGTAGGATCTTTACCCGAAAAAGCACCGCCTCCGTGTCTTGAATATCCGCCATAAGTATCTACAATTATCTTACGACCTGTTAATCCTGCATCTCCCTGAGGTCCGCCGATTACAAATCTTCCTGACGGATTTATTAAATATTTTGTTGTTTCATCAGGCTTTAAAGTTTCTTTATCAAATACATAATTTACTACATACTTTATAATATCTTCTTTTATTCTTGCCTGTATTTTTTCGTTATCTCTTATTCCGTCAATCTCATCATCATGCTGAGTCGATATAACAATTGTATCTATTCTGACAGGTTTATTATCTTCATATTCAACCGTAACCTGTGATTTACCGTCTGGTCTAAGATATTTAATTATGCCTTGTTTTCTGGTTTGTGCAAGTCTATATGAAAGTTTATGTGCAAGACTTATAGGTAAAGGCATTAATTCCGGTGTTTCATTACATGCAAAACCAAACATAATGCCCTGATCTCCGGCTCCGATATCTTCGGTTTCATCTTTTGATGTACCGGCATTTGTATCTCTTGATTCGAGAGCTTTATTTACACCGCCTGCAATATCGGTAGATTGTTCATCAATACTTGTTAATACAGCACATGTTTTACTGTCAAAGCCTCCTGATGATTTTCCCGTATAACCTATATTTTCTATAGTTGTTCTTACTACTTGCGGAATATCAACATAACATGAAGATGTAATTTCTCCTGCAACAAGAACCATTCCTGTTGTTGCTGATGTTTCTGCCGCTACTCTGGATTTAGAATCTTTTGTTAAAAATTCATCCAAAATCGCATCTGAAATTTGGTCACAAACCTTATCAGGATGACCTTCCGTTACTGATTCGGATGTAAATAAAAATTTCCTTGAACTCATACTTCTTTCTCTTTTCTTTTTATAACTTCATTTATAAGATTTTATCTTTAACACAAAGAAACGTCAAATATTTCTACAAAAAAGGACTTAAAAAATAACAGTTTATTGCTTTTTTGTAATATTTTATTTATAAATTACTTATTAACAGTAGAACCGCCGACTATTTCCGTTAATTCCTGCGTTATTATAGCCTGTCTTACTTTATTATATTCAATGGTTAATTTTTGTATCATTTCATCCGCATTTGAACAAGCTGCTGACATTGCAGTCATTCTTGATGCCAGTTCACTTGCTGAAGATTCAAGCATTGCCTGAAAGATAATACTCGATATAAATAAAGGTACAAGCTCGGACATAACGGAAGATAACCCCGGTTCAACCTCCATATCCGTAAATTCCTCATTTGTATAATCTTCTTCAATTTCATCAAGAGGAAGTATATCCCATTTTTCAACGGAATAAGACATCATGTTCTTAAATCGGGTTGTAATAATTTCCATTGAATCAATATCCCCGTTGACGAATGATTTTGCCATATCTTTTGCAACCAATAATGATTGTGAGGAGGTCGGATTTTCACTAAAATTTGTATATTTTTGAGTTATTTTATAACCGTATTCTTCGCAGCTTCGTTTTAAAACCGAATACCCTTTTTGTCCGATTACAAAAAGTTCGCACCCGATACCTTTTTCTTTATACATTTCAATGGTTTTCAATGTATAACGTACAAGATTTGCATTAAAAGCTCCCGCTAAACCCTTGTTTGAAGTTATTACAAGCAATCCCACATTTTTTATTTCTCTTTCGGTTAAAAGTACGGGAAAATTATATATAGGCTCTTTGAAATTAGTTGTTTTTGCTTCAATTTTATCAATAGAGTGCAATAATCTGTAAAAAAGTTTTCCAAGTTCATAAGTAAAAGGTCTTGATGCCTTTACCCTGTTTTCAAACTTTTTAACCTTTGCAGAAGCCACCATTTTCATTGCACGTGTTATTTTCTGCGTACTTTTAATAGAATTTATTCTGTTTTTTATTGCTTTTAAATTTGCCATTGTTAACCTTATTTAAAGAAATTCGTCTTATAAGTTGTAAGTTTTTCATTTAGTTGGGTTTTATCTTCTTCGGATAACTTATCGCCTGCATTCAAACGGTTTGCAAGTTCTTTCATATTTGCATCAAAGTAATTAAACCAACCTGATTTAAAGTCTTTTATTTTATTATTATCAACATCATCCAAATATCCTTCATTAGCGGCATATAGAATTGTAATCTGCTCAGCTACGCTTAACGGCATATATTGCGGCTGTTTAATTACCTCCATAAGTTTTTCACCACGGGTTAACTGGTCTTTTGTAGCTTTATCCAAATCGCTTGCGAATTGAGCAAATGCTTCAAGTTCACGATATTGTGCGAGGTCAAGTCTTAATTTACCTGCTACCTGTTTTATACCTTTTGTTTGAGCCGCACCACCTACACGGGATACGGATAAACCCGCATTTATAGCCGGTCTTACTCCCGAATTAAACAAATTTGACTCTAAAAATATTTGACCGTCCGTTATTGATATAACATTTGTCGGAATATATGCCGATACATCTCCTGCTTGAGTTTCTATAATCGGTAATGCGGTAATACTTCCGCCTCCAAGTTCGTCATTCAATTTGCAGGCTCTTTCAAGTAATCTTGAATGCAAATAAAATACATCACCGGGATATGCTTCACGACCTGAAGGTCTTTTTAATAACAAACTCATTGCACGATATGCCTGTGCGTGTTTTGACAAATCATCATATACTATTAAACAGTGTTTGCCTTGTTCCATAAATTCTTCCGCTATAGCACATCCCGCAAACGGTGCTATATACTGTGTAGGTGCAGACTCATTTGCAGGAGCCGAAACTATTATTGTATACTCCATTGCACCATGGTTTTCAAGTGTTTTCGCCAATTGTGCCACGGTTGAAGTTTTTTGCCCTATTGCAACGTAAATACAAATTACGTCTTTACCCTTTTGATTGATAATTGTATCAATTGCAATTGCTGTTTTCCCCGTTTGTCTGTCGCCGATAATAAGTTCTCTTTGACCTCTGCCGATAGGTGTCAATGCATCAATTGAAGTCAAGCCCGTTTGTAAAGGTTCATAAACCGATTTCCTTGTAACTATACCGGGGGCAACTCTTTCTATTGCTCTTACTTTATCACAGTGAATATCTCCGTTTCCGTCAACCGGCACACCGGTAGGGTCTATAATTCTGCCTAAAAGACCTTCTCCTACGGGAACAGATGCAATTCTACCCGTAGTTCTTACGGTCATACCTTCTTTTATATGCTCATAATCGCCTAAAATAACAATTCCGACATTATCTTCTTCCAAGTTCAAAACTATACCCAGCGTGCCTTTACCGTCTTCAAACTCTACAAGTTCGCTTGACATTGCATCTGATAAACCGTAAACTCTCGAAATACCATCGGCAACTTCAAGAACAGTTCCTACATTTTTTACTTCAAGTTTTGATTCGTAGTTTTGAAGTTTTTCTTTTATTATGGATGTAATTTCATCAGGATTAATTGTTACCATAGTTTGTTCCCTTTGTTAATTGTTTTTTCATATTGTCAAATTTTGTTTTTATACTGCAATCAATAGTTTTATCATCTATTTTTATAATTATTCCGCCTATAATATCAGAGTCAATTATATATTCACTCAAAACATTTTTACCTGTTTTTAATTTTAGTTTTGAATTTATACGTTCTTTTTGTTCTGCATTTAGTTCTACCGCTGATATAATAATCGGTGTTATTATATTATTTTTTTTATTGCTTGCTTGATTATATCTGTTAACTATTTCATTTAAACAATCCAAACGTCCGTTTTCAATTAAGAGAAATATAAAATCTAAAGCTATTTTATCAACATGAATACTAAACAGTTTCTGTACAATATCTTTTTTATCGTTATTTGTTACAACCGGATTTATCAATGCATTTTTTAATTGTTCGTTTGTTTCTATTGTTTCATTTATAAAAACTATATCATCATAAACTTTTTCACTTTTACCGGATTCTAAAGCTGATTGGAATAACGCTCCCGCATACTTTTTTGCTGCTTTTATATGTTTAATATCAATTGTTTTCATAAATTAATCCCGTCTAATTCATCAATTGCAATATCAATATATCGATTATGCAAATTTTTATTCTCTTTTAACTGATTTATTGCATTTTCACGTGCCGCCTCTACCGATTTTTCAGATAGTAAATCGGTTAATTTGTTTTTAAAGTTTTTTATTTCAAGTTTAAAAATTCTTTCGGCATTTCTTGATATATCATTTTTTTCTTCTTTTATATCGTTGTTAATTTTGTTTTCGTAGTTTTTTACGCTATTTTCCGTACTTCTTTTTATTCGTTCTATCACATCAGGCAATTTTTGAATTTTACCGTTTATTACCGTAAGTTTTTTTTGTGCATCATTTTTTTCATTTTCTGCAGCTTCTACATAAGACTTCATGTTATCTGCTATATTTTGTAATTTTTTGCCTATATTAAGTTTATATAACAGAAAAACTATCAATCCTGCCACTATTAGAAAGTTTAAGGTATTAGACTGTATTAAAATATTTATAAATTCAGACATTTTAAACCTGTTCTTCCTTTATTTTAATTTGTGATTTATTAATCGCTTCGAGATTAACATCCTCACCTAAAAGAATATTGGAAATATTTTTTGCTATATCAACAACATTTTCTTTTAAGATTTCTTGTGCTTCCAATGCCGATTTTTTTAAATCTGCTTTTTCTTTTGAGGCATTTTCATACAATGTATTTTTATATTCGGAAATAATTTTCGATTTTTCGCTTTTCATCCGCTGCATTTCATTATCGAGAACTGTTCTTGCTTCGTTTCTTGAAATTTCAAGTTTTTCCGCATGATACAATTCCTGTTTATGAGTTTCTTCTTTTAACTGTTTTGCACTGTTAAAATTATCCTCAACAAAACTGTTTCTTTTCTGCATTATTTTTAAAACAGGTTCGTAAAAAACAGCGTTCATAATAAATACAAACACTATAAAACTAATTGCAGCTATTAAAAACGTCGCATCAAATTCCATTTTTCAGCCTAAATTTTACCTATTAACATCAATGAAACAACAAGAGCATACAATGCACATGCTTCAGCAAGAGCAGCACCCAATAAAAAGTTACCTACAGCTTTACCGGCTGCTTCGGGTTGTCTTGCAATTGCTTCCATAAGTCCTTTAATACCGATACCTATACCAAGACCGGCACCGCATCCTGCCATTCCTATTGCAAGTCCTGCTCCTAACTGTGCCAAATCAGATATTGTTTTAACTTCTTCCATTATATTCTCCTTTCAATCAATGTTCATTGGAAACGGCAGATGTTATATATGCTATTGTAAGCATCATAAATACAAATGCCTGTATAAAAGCTACAAATATTTCAAATAACATAACGGGAACAGGTGCCGCTATCGCAAACAAACTAAGCATAACAGAAACTAAAATTTCTCCCGCCAATATATTCGCAAAAAGACGTAATGATAAACTTAAAGGTCTTGTTATCATTTCCAAAATATCTACCAGCGTCGTTATTACTCCGGTAATACTTAATCCATGGTAAATACAGTGTATGCCTTTTTCTTTAATTCCCTGAAATAAATAATAAATAAGTACTATTACAGCCAATGCGGCAGTAAGATTTATATCATTTGTAGGAGAAGCCAATTCCCCTTGTTTTAAATGTATTAACCTCAAAGGAAGCTGTCCCATTAAATTTGCGGTTAAGATAAATAAAAATAACGAAGCGACAATCGGTATATGTTTATTACCGTTTTTAATCTCGCCAAGACTTCCCATAAAAAATTTCATTATGCTTTCTGCAAGTGCCTGCATTTTTTTTGGAACTATCTCCAAATTTCTTGTTATTATAAATGAAATTAAAATAACAACAGCCATAGCAAACCACATAGTCACCAGCGTATCCCAGTGAACATGCAAATTACCTAAATACCCGCTCCAATGTTCGCCCATAAATCTGACCTTAAATTACATCCCAATATTACCACAAAAAAAATAAAATACT
>CAJONH010000176.1 GCA_905235825.1 Candidatus Gastranaerophilales bacterium | reverse complement strand
TGCTTTTGCCTTGTGTTTTAATTCTTCGGGCGTTCCTATCGCAACGGTTTCACCGTTATAAAAAAGACTTATTCTGTCGCAAAATTCTGCTTCATCCATAAAATGAGTCGTAACTAAAACCGTAACTCCTTTGCTTGCAAGAGCAACAATATGAGTCCAAAAATCACGGCGGGTAATTATATCAACACCCGATGTCGGTTCATCCAAAAATAATATCGGAGGATTATGTATTAATGCACAAGCCATTGAAAGACGCTGTTTTATACCAAGCGGTAAATCGCCTGCCTTTTGTTTTTCATAATCATTAAGATTAAAAACACTTATAATATTATCAACTTTCTTTTTTCTTTCCGATAGTTTTATCCCGTAAGCAAGTGCAAAAAATTCGAGATTTTCTCTAACCGTTAAAGAAGAATATAATGAAAATTTTTGAGCCATATATCCGATATTTGAACGTGCTCTTTCGGAATTTTTTATTATATCAAGCCCCATTATCCTTGCAGTTCCGCCTGTCGGTTTAGCAAGACCGCACATCATTTTGAATGAGGTTGATTTTCCCGCACCGTTTGGGCCTAAAAGTCCGAATATTTCTCCTTTTTTTATTTTAAATGTATTATTTTTTACCGCATAAAAATGACCGTATTTTTTTTCAAGATTATCTGCCTCTACCGTATAGCAGATTTCCTTTTCATTCGTACAATATTGATAATGATATTCATAATTTTTTGCGATTAAAGAATCCTCTTGTTTATATCCGCCCATAAGGTCAACTACTTTATTTTCAAATTCTTTGGAGGTTGAAGCCAAATCATGAGGTTTACCCTCATAAATAACTCTGCCTTTATCCATAACTACGGAACTGTCAAAACTGTGTGCTTCATCTAAATATGCGGTTGACCATAAAACGGTAGTATCGGGAGATATCATTTCTTTTACCATTTTCATTAAATCTCGGCGTGATATAGGGTCAACACCCACTGACGGCTCATCCAAAATTAAAAAATCCGGACTTCCCAACAGCGTACACGCTAAACCCAGTTTTTGCTTCATTCCGCCCGATAATGCACCGGCAAGTCTGTTTTGAAAAGGAGCAAGATTTGTAAATTCAAGCATTTTATCAAATTCTTTCGGAACATTTTTTAAATCGGCATATAATCTTAAATTTTCTATTACCGTTAAATCTTCATATAAGCCGAATTTTTGAGGCATATAACCTATATGTTTATTCAGTTCATATTTCTGCAAAGAAGGATTAAACCCTAAAACAGATATTTCTCCGCAATCAGGCAGCATAAGCCCCGTAATTATTCTTAAAAGAGTAGTTTTCCCTGTCCCGTCAGCTCCTATTATTCCCGTTATATATCCTTTTTTTATATTCAATGACAAATTATCAATTGCGATGCAATTTCCGAATGTTTTTGTCAGATTTTTAATAATAACAGTATTATTTTCCATTTCTTAAATTTACATTTATAGTAACAGGCATTCCCTGCCTTAAATATTCATCCGTATCAAAAATATAAACTCTTATTCTATATACCAAATCTGTTCTGATATCTGTAGATTGCACTGTTTTTGGCGTAAATTCCGCAACAGGAGAAATATACCCTATCTGACCTTCATATTGACGCTTAATTCCCGTTTGAGGATTTTTAGTATCCGTATATACATCAACTTTTTGACCGTATTTTATATTTCCCAGGTCGGTTTCATTAATATAAGCTCTAACCCAGACAGGTTTTGTTTTTGCCATTGTATAAACCGGCTGTCCTTTTGCAACCGTAGTTCCTTCTTCTTGAATACGAACCATTATAATACCGTCATCAGGAGCATACAATTTAGTATAATCAAGCTGATTTTTAGTGAAAGTTTTCTCCGCCTCCGCTATATTGTATTCCGCAACAGATAAATTTTTATTATTAAATAATGTTTCAACCTCTTGATATGATACGGCACCTGCTTTTCCTAACGATTTATTCCGATTATATTTGTTTGATGCTTCATTTTTTAATGCAACAGTTCTTTGAACATTTGCCAATGCCTTTTGATAATTTGCTTCATAATCTTTCGCATCAAGAAAGGCAATAAGTTCTCCCTTTTTTACTGTATCTCCTTCTTCTTTTAAAAGTTTTTCTATTTGACCGGATACCTGAAAACTTAAATCAGCCTGCCTTATTTCAATATTACCGTATAATGCAAGTATGTCATTATCTTTTGTTTTATGTGATATAAAAATAATAAAGCCAATGATAATAACACCAACTATGATAAAAGCTATTAACTTTTTTTTCATTTTATCCTTCGTTTAAAAGTGCGTTTACATAAAGTTTTACATTATTTTTAATAATATTTATATCGCTCTGTTGGAAGGTCTTTCTGTTTAATATATCAAGCGAATACACAGGAAGTATTGCAGGCGAATTAATTTGCGAAAGAATAAAAATCGTTTTTAATGTAATTTCTTTATCACTTACCTTCTTATCATATATAGATGCCAATAATTTCCTTACATAATCAAAAATCGGCGAATTAAATTCTATACGCCTGTTTTGCTGTTCCTGAAGAAGAAATTTGTACATATTTTCGCTAATCCAGCCGCCATATAGAAAATCTGCAATTTTTTCCAATCCGGAGTATAAAAGCTCAATTTTTTCCGTTTTTGAAAGTTTTTTCAAATCCTGTTCGGTATTTAAATTTTTTTTCACATATAGAGTTTCTCTATCTGTTAACTCATTAATGATACCGTCATACAGAGCTTTTTTACCGCCCCAGAAATATGAAACCATACATATATTAGCATCCGCCTGATGACATATTTCACGAATACCTGTACTGTCAAATCCTTTTTGAGCGAATAAATCCGCTGCCGCCTGCATAATACGCTGTTTTGATTTTTCTTTATGTTTACGGCTTACTTGCTTTGTATATGAAATTTTTTGAATATTTTGCTCATCATTTGTTTTTTTTGATGTTTTGTTAGTTGTTTTTTTTACATTTTTTGCTGCCATTGTTCTGTAATCCTCATGCCTATATTAAATCGAATGTTTGATTTGTATATTATCATAAATATAAAATTTTATAAAGGAATTTACATAAAACACATTTGAGCTTTTACTATTTTTATGTCGGGAATAAACTGTTCAACATAATTATATAATTCATCATTATCAAATTCATCGGTTAATTCTTTATTTTCGTGAAATTCACCTCTGATTGATTGTATTCTTCTTAAAATATCATCGGGAGTATTTTTAATTATTTCATATTCGGAGCCTTCACAATCTATTTTTAAAAGACGAAGATTATCAATATTATTTTTTTCAAATATTTCAGTCAGCGTAGTTGATTTTATATCGGAATTTATCTCTTGAAACACACCGCTCATTGAAATAACACTGGAGATAGAAGAACCTCCTGAATTTAAAACGTTAATTGCCATACATACATCTCTGCCGTTTGATGTTACAGCTTTATGTTCAAGCATAATAGTTCCTTCAGGAATATTATTAAGTTGTATATTCTTTTTAAAATTTTCCCAATTTTGAAAAACAGGTTCAAATGCATAAATTTTAAGGAAAGGATATTTTTTTGCAAGATATATTGAAACCATACCGATATTACCGCCAATATCGATTACTTTATCGCCTTCTTGAAAATTCATATATCTAAAATCATATTCATTTGAATAATTTAATTCATTTGAAACAAAATTAACCGTTGATGATATTATTGAATCAGAAAAATAAAACTGCATTCCGTCAATAACTACGGGACGTATTTTGTTATAATTGGTAAGACATTGTTTAACGGCTTCATCTAATGTATTCATATCCAAATTATAATTAACTTTCAAATATTCATTTATAATGCCTGAAATGAATGTTGAATATTCTCCTTGTTTCATAAACCTCCCATATTATGAATATATTTTAAAACAGCGTATTATAAACCTGCAATTGATAAGCCTTCATATTCTCCGATTATTTTGCATTGAAACTCATCGGAAAAACCTGCAAGCATTCTTGCTAATACTGCACCCAAGAGTGCTTCAACCTGTGCTGCCGGCAGCATATTTGAAGGAAGTTCGGTCATTTTGTATTTTATCCTTAAAACATCCTGTAAAGCCTTGCAATCAGCAGGTGTCCTTTCTTTATATGCCATTGAACCGCCAAAAACTTTTTTCATATTTTCAATATCAAACCTGAAAATATCTATGCCGTTCTCGTGCAATTCTCTAAAATATTCGCTTCCTCTTGATGAAAATCTGTTTGTCCAATCTTCTCTGTTAATCATTTTGGTGTCAAAATTAACAAGGTCATAAGTTCTTGAATTATATTTCCATTTACTGCTCAGCATAACTTCATTTTCAGGTATTGAAACAAGAATAACCGCATTTTGTTTTCCTGCAAAATTATTAAGATAATATTTAACATCACCGATTGAAAACATTTTATCAAGAGTAATAATATGCATATTACGGTCAATGAAAGCGACGGCTGATTCAGAAGTGCTTAAACCGCCCAATGCAATACCTACAAATGAGAATTTAGAATTTTTATCTTTTATTAAATCCATAAAAAATAATACTGCCTTTATTATGCAGTATTATTTTAACATTATTTTGAAAAAAAGGATATATTACCAATTATAAGTTTTTTTAGCTTTCGGCAGATTTATAAATTGTCCGTTTATATTTGCCTGTATAATTAATGAAATCGGCATAATAACAGTCATAACCACAATTGTTATAATAACCGATAAAATATTTGGATCATTAACAAAAACAGCACCCAGTAAAGATAATACCAATAACATAATAAAAGAAATAATTCCTATAAGAATACCTGCAAGTGCAGCCTTCCACAAATACTGAAAATAAAAACCTTTTCTATCATCCAAAAATTTCTTTGTTTCTTTAAACGAAAATAGAGATTTTAACTTAAGAGTTTCAAAAAACATGAGAATAAGCGGAACTAAAAATCTGAACATCCACCAAAAAGCTAAACCGCATACTATAATACAAATGCTTATAAGTGCAATTAAACGTAAACTATCAGGTATAAATATATAAATAATTGAGGTTGATAACCCAAAAATAAAGCCGGCAACAATACCTAAAATTATGCTGATTATAAATGAACCTAAAAGATATTTAAGACCGCTTATAAAAATTTTAAGAAAATCGGTTAAAGAGGGAAATACATCCTTATCCGATTTAAATTCATTGTTATTTAAAACAGCCGCATAACCTGAAATCATAATACAATATAATAAATAACAGGCAACAGCAATTATACCCGATACTGAAGCGGGATTTCCCGAATTTGATTTAAAAGCATAAAGATACCCTAAACATAAAACACCGATTAAAAGCATACATCCAAGAACATTTGTTTTGTTATATTTATCGCTACAAAATGCTTCAAATGCTTTACCAACAGAAATAGACATAATTATCTCCTTTTGTTTTCCGAATTTGAACCAAAACTATTCTCTAATTTATATTCCCGATTTTAAAAATTTATATAACATAATGCAATTATTTTGAGATTTGTAAATTTATATTTTTAAAAATACAATTAATTTATAATAATTATTAAAATGACACGTGTGAGGATATTTTATGACAAGACCTATGAATATTACGGAAAAAATTTTAGCCGACCATGCCGGATTAAAAGAGGTTCAAGCAGGGCAGTTGATTAGTGCAAAAGTAGATATAACTCTTGCTAATGATATAACAGGTCCCGTTGCAATAAATGAATTTAACAAAATCGGAGTTGATAAGGTTTTTGATAAAAAAAGAGTAGTCTTTGTACCCGATCATTTTGTACCTAATCGTGATATAAAGTCAGCAGAGCAAGTTAAACAAGTTCGTGAGTTTGCCCGAAAGCAAGAGCTTGAGCATTTTTTTGAAGTCGGAAGAATGGGTATTGAACACGCATTATTACCTGATAACGGTATAGTTACGGCAGGCGATATTGTTATTGGTGCTGATTCTCACACATGTACTTATGGTGCTTTGGGTGCATTTTCTACGGGAATGGGCTCTACCGATATAGCTTGTGCAATGGCATCAGGTGATACGTGGCTTAAAGTTCCTTCTGCAATTAAAGTTGAATTTAACGGAAAATTAAATAAATGGGTTACGGCAAAAGATTTAATTTTATACCTTATAGGTCAAATCGGTGTTGACGGTGCATTATATAAAACATTGGAAATCGGCGGTTCTGCAGTCAGAGAGCTTCCAATGGACGGCAGGTTTACCATTTGCAATATGGCAATTGAAGCAGGTGCTAAAAACGGCATTATAGAGCCTGATGAAATTACAAAAAAGTATCTTGAAACAAGAAGTATAAGACCTCCAAAATTTTATTCGAGTGATAAAGATGCTCAATATGAGAGGGTTATTGTTTATAATACGGAAGAAATAGAACCGGTTGTCGCATTTCCGCATTTACCCGAAAATACCAAACCTGTATCTAAAGCAGGCGACATAAAAATTGACCAAGCTGTAATAGGCAGTTGTACAAACGGCAGACTATCCGATATAAAAGCTGCGGCAGAAGTTTTAAAAGGAAGAAAAGTACATAAGGATGTACGTTTAATAGTTTTCCCCGCAACACAGCAAATTTATTTGGAAGCTCTAAGAGCAGGATATATAGAAACGATTATAGAAGCAGGCGGGGCTGTTTCCACTCCAACATGCGGGCCTTGTCTTGGCGGGCATGCC
>CAJONH010000175.1 GCA_905235825.1 Candidatus Gastranaerophilales bacterium | reverse complement strand
ATACGAAAGAATGGACAAACTCCCGATATTTATCCCCGTAAAAACGGTTTAATTATAAAAAAACCTTTGTAATTTTAAAAATAAATTTAATACATATTATCAGGTGTGTGATATGATTAGTTTAAAGGAGATAATAATGTTTTGCCCTGATTGCGGAAATGAAATAAATGAAAATGATAAATGCTGTCCAAATTGCGGATATATTAAGAATGAAAATGAAAATAAAGAATTTTCGTTTAATATTGCAGGTGTTTTTTCTGTTTTATTTTTTATTTTTATTTTGTCTGCTGTTGTATATTTATATCTTGCAAAAGTCGGTTCTTCAATTAATCTTGATGATTCCAACATACCTGAAATAATGTTAAAACCTGACAGCTGTAGTTCTATTTATGTTGAAAGCGAAGTTATTTCTTTATTTAAACAAAGCGATTTGTATTTTAATGATATAGAATATAAAACTATTGACAGTATAAGACTGCAATCAAAAGAAACAGTTTCTGATGATAAAAAATCGGCAAAATATATTTGTTCCGGAGTGGTTGAAATAAAATCTTCGCCAAAAGGATTTCGTCCTTCGGCTTACAATAAAAATAATTCATTTTATAAGAAAATATATATAGATTATGATGACTCATTAATTGCAAAATATACCTCTTATGAAGTACCAATATTTTATACATCACAAATAATTGACGATAAAAATCTGGTGGAAATCAGTGAATTTGGTTTGGGAGAATTTGATTGCAAGGGTATTTGTACTCCTATCCGCAGATATTTAAAACCAACATCAGTTAAAACTGCAATACCTTCCATTAAACAGATAAATCAACAGGAATTGCAAACTCCTATTAATAAAGAAAATATCGTTAATATACAAGAAAACCAAAAGAAGACTGAAAACAAAAAACAAGATGAAAGCAAAATAAAAAAAGAAAAAAAATTTGAAAAATTTAAAATTTTTAAAAGGAAAAAACGAGAGAAAATATAAAAATTATGACGATTATATCTATTGAAAGTGATTTTGTTTTAAGGAATGTGTCTTCAATCTTGTCAATTGATAAATATAAAGAGTTACTCGGAATTATAGATAATTGCGAAATTTTAAAAAATCATATAATTGAAACGCAAATTCAGTCTGTAAATCCGCCTGTTTTAAAACACAGAAAAATTAAACACGTAATTCATTCAAGTGAATTTACTGATTCTATGGCTTATGATGTAACATCTACAGCTATAAATATGTCATTATGTTTTCTTAACTACGGAATATATGCAAATGATTTATTAGCACACAATTATGCGTTTGAAAACGGAAAATGGATTTTATATGATTTTTGTTCTTTTTCATATAATCAAAAAGGGCTAAAAACACAAATAAGAAATATGTTTTATATTTCTTTTGCTGCTTTTGAACTTTTAAAAGTTATAGAAAGAAAAAAATTAAAGCATTATTTTTTAAACAGAATTAAATATTCACGGCTTATTAAAATGATTTTATTTCAAAATTGGATAAAATGGTTTTTAAATATGGAATTTATAATATTTTTAGCAGCTTTAAATAAGCCTAAAACAGCATTGGATTATATGCAGAAAATATTTGAAAAATATAATAAACAGCACATAAGAAAAATATATGAGCCGTTTATTGAGGATGAAAATAAAAATCTGTATGACATAATTGATAATTTAATATCAAAAACTTCGGATGTATTTTGTATAGGGAAATTTTCCGGTGATTGGGCATTATATTCAAAAACTTCCGCATCAAAATTTTTCTATACCGATGATTACGAATTATGTGATAATTATTATAATACTGTAATAAAAAATGAAATTAAAAATATAGCAGCAGCAGTATTACAGCCTTTAATTAAAGATGAAATGCTTAAAGATGACTTAAAGTATAGAGCATTATATGATGATTTCACAAAGCAGCGTTTAATATCCGATACTGTTTTAATAGATTTTAATGAAGTTTATGATGAAAGATATGAAACTCCCGAAGAATTTTGCCAAGTTATTTCTGATTATGCAAAACAATGCATGATAATAAAATTAGAAAAGGATAAAATATTATTAGATAAAATACAATCGGAAATGAAAAAATATTTTGAATACACGGATTATACCGAAACAAACAAATATTATGTACTATTTGAAAAAAATAATATTTATTCCGTAAAATCCGAAACATTAAAATATTATGGAAACGATAACAGAGCAAAAGAGCAAAAGCAGCAATGCCGTGCTATTATAGATTTGATAAAAAACAGATAAACCTTTGAGTAATCTAGATTTAATTTCTTATTTATCTGAAAATGAAATTTTGCTGAAATCAACTGATGCACACATTGCAGCTATATTTTCATTCGGAGTTTCGGCACTTGTAAATGTACCCAGAAGGTTACCGCCGTTATCATATATTTCCATATCACCTTTAACACTGCCCACGGAACAATTGATACTAAAATTTCCCTGCAAATAACCGTAATTAATTCCCTGCAAGTTTTGCTGTCTTGCATAATTCTGCCATAAATCCGATGTTGAATCTATTTTCATTGAATAAGATACAACATTACCATTAAACTGTAAATTACCTAAATACACCCCCTTTTGAATTTCGCTCCAAGCCAAAGCACTGCCGGAAAAACAAATAATTATAAATAAACTCAACAATATCTTCTTCATACACTAATTCCTATAAAAATTACACCTATATAATACCCTGATAATAAAAATAATAACAGTATACTTTTCATAAAACAAATATTATTTTGAAAAACAATTTAACTTTAATGCTTTTTGGGTAACTTTTATGGCTTCAAGATAACAGCTCAATTCATCTTCATTTTTTGCTCCGTTTAGTATATTCAATGCCTTTGCATATATGGGACTGTTATTAACTTCTATATTTTGAAATTCTATTCCGAGTAATTCATTAATATTTACACCAAGTACATTTAATAATTTATTAAGTGTTGAATATGTAGGAAAATACTTACCGTTTTCTAAGCGGCTAAGATGCTTTTCGTCTATGCCTATAAGTTCGGATAATGCCTGCTGGGTATATCCTTTTGATTTTCTTAATTCTTTTAACTTTTTGCCAAAATTAGTGTCATTCATGTCAACATCATTCCTTTTTTATTTTTAAGTAAAAGTAACATTTCAAACACGATGATTACATCAATATTTAAAAATGTACTTGACGTATTTATCACCTTATGAGATATTTAAAATAGAAGATGAAAAAAAACATCAAGAATAGAAAAATTTAAACTATATTTACGTAGCAGCGGGCATTCCCGCCCGCATTTTTTTAATGTGCGAATTAGAAAGCCGATATGAAAAATATATTTAATTTTATAAGAAAAGATGAAATTGGAAACCCGCCGTGGGACTATTATTTTCTCAAAAACTTAGATGAAAAAGAATACCCAAAGTACTTAGCGAAGTTGTTTTATTTGAATACGGGAGAGAAACT
>CAJONH010000174.1 GCA_905235825.1 Candidatus Gastranaerophilales bacterium | reverse complement strand
TGTAATAAAGTGTAATCACGGATGCAAGTGGCAATATATAATAAAAGACAAAGAAGAATTTCTAAAAAACAAACGATTGTTCGATATTGTAAAAAGAAACATGACGGGCTGGTTAAAACAAGACTATTCAATATGGGGTTGCTTTGAGCTTCAATATAGCGGTATAGAACCTAAAATATTAATTGAACCTCTTTTAAGAAATGATATTAACAAAAATGTAGAAGAAATACACGTATATTGTTTTTATGGAATACCAAAAATGATAATAAGAATTGAAGAAGGTACTAATAACAAAACGACTTTGTATGATGAAAAATTAAATATAATTGATGATGTTTTTTCAATGGGAGATATAAATATATATAGACCTGCAGATGATTTATTAAATCAATCTTTTGATTTATCAAAACAAATGTCAAAAGATTTTATGTTTGTACGTGTTGATTGGATGATTTATCAAAATAAACTTTATTTTGAAGAACTGACTTTTACACCTTATTCGGGATTTAATGTCAATGCAAATAATCAGCTTTTTTCTAAAAAATCAGAAAGGATAAAAAATGGATTATAACACAATAGAAAGATTAACATTTTCTCAACTGGAAGAATTATATAACGAACATTTGGAAATTGCCGGAAGTATTTGGACTGTTCAATGTACAAATGGAATTAGTAATTATAATTTTCATAATTGTTATTATACAACAAGTCGTAGTTGTGCATATACAGTAGATTATAGTACAGGATGTGCTTGGGCAGCAGGAAGTGTATGCGGAACAGGTGTATATGCATACGCATGTGCTATAAGCTCAGATTAAACAAATGCATGTTTCAATGAAATTCTATATTTACGTAGTTTTTACGGGAACATTAGTTCCCGTTTTTTTTAACTGTCAATATAAATAAATTTGTTCAAACAAATTTAAAAATTCGGGAAAAGATATATTAACCCACTGAAACTCTTTTATTCTTATCGGACTTTCACTAATTAATCCGGCAACATACTCACTCATTGCAATTCTATGGTCATGATAACATTCGCATTCGGCATTGCCTGTTAATTTTGTTTTCCCCTGAATAATTAATCCGTCTTCGGTTTCTTCTATATCAGCACCGATTTTATTCAGTTCCGTTCTTACTGCCGTTATTCTGTCAGCTTCTTTATTTCTTAAATCCTGTGCATTTTTGATAACGGTTGTTCCTTCCGCTTGAGTTGCCGCTACGGAAATAACAGGTATCTCATCTATTAATCTTGGAATAAGACTTCCTTCAATGACCGTTGATTTTAAATCCGAATATTTAACTCTTATATCCGCAACTTTTTCATTTGATACTATTCGTTCATTTAAAAGTTCAATATCTGCATTCATAGATTTATAAACATCTAAAATTCCGCTTCTTGTTTCATTTATACCTACATTTTTTATAATTATATCGGAATTTGGAACAATTAATGCTGCTGTAATGAAAAAGGCAGCTGAAGATATATCTCCGCATATCGTTATATCAACGGGATGAAGCCGTGATTTTTTTACGCTTACTCTGTTTCCTTCATCTTTTATGTCTGCTCCCATATATTCAAACATTAATTCCGTATGATTACGTGATTTATACGGTTCAGTAAAAGAAGTAATACCTTCCGCATTAAGTCCTGCAAGAAGCAGGCAGGATTTAACCTGAGCGGAAGCTAACGGAGAAATATAATCAATTCCTTTTAAAATTGAACCTTTTATTTCAATAGGAAGCCGAAAATCGTTATGAATAAAGTTTGCACCCATAAGTTCAAGCGGAGCTATAACCCTTTTCATCGGTCTTTTTGAAAGACTTTCATCGCCGAATAATTTAGAATTAAAATTTTGTCCTGCAAGAATACCTGAAATCAGCCTTGTCGTTGTTCCTGAATTTCCGCAGTTTAAAGGAACACAGGGAGCCTTAATTGCATTTTTTGCATCTATAATTAATTCTTTTTCATTTTCACGTATTATATCGCATCCCAGTTGTTCAATAATTTTTAATGTTGATATACAATCTTCACCCTGTGAAAAGTTTGTTATTCTGCATTTTCCTTTTGTCAAAGCAGAAAACATAAATGCCCTGTGAGTAATGGATTTATCGGCAGGAATTTCAATTTCTCCTTTTAACGAATTAATTTTTTCTACATTAATATCCATATTGATTATTTCCCCGTAATATAGCTTAAAACAGCATTAATAAATGTCAAAGGATGAATCGGGCATCCCGGAATATACAAATCAATCGGATATTTTTCGAGAAATTCCCTGTTTAATTTTGATGAATTTTGGAAAACTCCGCCCGATATTGCACAAGCTCCTGCTAATATAACTATTTTAGGATTAGGCACCGATTTATAGCAATCCTCTAAAGCCCAGGCCATATTTTCACTGACAGGCCCCGTTACAACGATACCATCAGCGTGTCTTGGAGATGCAACAAAATCTATACCAAATCTTCCCATATCGAAATTACAGTTTGAACAAGCATTTAGTTCCATTTCACAGCCGTTGCAGCCTGCCGCCGATACCTGCCTTAATTTTAACGACTTTGAAAATGCTTTTATAATTTCTTTTCTTGATTGAATTGCAGTTTTTTCATAATCCTCAGCCGTTGTATTCTCAGTTATAATAAGTTTTTCACGGGATGTTGAAGCTGATTTATATTTATTTGTAAACTGAATTGCTTTACATTTACAATTTCCGCAAAAAGTGCATTTTCCCATATCTATTGATAATATCTTTTTTGCAGTACCTTCACATTTGCTTACAACAGGGTTGAAATTTTTACTTAAATCTGATATAATGATACTGCCGGTACTGCTCAGAGGGTTGTCATTTTTGACAGAAGTCCTAGGGTTACCGGTATTTTTATGCTTATACAAAGTATTTATTGTAAGTGTTTGTTTTCCTGTTCTGATTTCTTCAACGTAAAAAATTGTATTATCACTCATATGTTTTTTATACGTAATTGTATCTAAACCTGTTTTATTTTTACCTGAGAAATCAATTTCATCATAAGAGTATAATACATCAGGTATTTTTTCAAAATCATCATCAGTTATAGGTATTTGTCCTCTTGGTATTTCTGTTTTTTCCATTCCGTGTTCTAAGTATGCATGTCTGACACCGGAAACATCCAAATCATGAATATAACCGAAAATATCAAAGCCGTGTTCTTTTGCCTTTAGGGCTAAATCATTGCTAACTTTACCAATAGCAAGTTTTTGCCTTTCATTTGGATTGTTTTTTGCTTTATCAATTATAATTCTTAAATTTTTTATATAATCAGGATTTACCTCGCTAATTACAGGCAGAGAACCGTATTTCAAAGCTCCTGTCGGACAGCAGGTTTCATCGGGTACATCGTCAAAAGAACTGTCTAAAACGGGAAACCCTCTGAATTGTTCTCTCATTGGTGCGTTTTTAATATCTTTTATATATTTACTTTTTTGATGATATTTTAGTTTTATCGTATCAAACATATTTTTCCTTTTTAAGTTTATATTAGAATTTTATTATGCAAAAATTTATTCTTCAATATTTTATTATTTGCCCCTATAAATCATTACCGCAGTATGAAAGATTAAAACTCTTATTACACAACGGGAAATCGGATATTCCGTTATTTCTTACCGCTAATGAAAGCATATACCAGTTATTAAACGAAGGGTCTTTTATTTTATATCTGCTGATTTTACCGTTTTCATCGGTTATAGCACAATGGACAATTTCGCCTCTCCAGCCCTCTGTTATTGAAATTGCAAATGAATTTGGAGTTAAATCTCCAATTTCTACTTTTAAATCCTCATTATTATGTTCTTTTAAAATTTTAAGTAAATCTTTAACTGCTTCAACCGATTGTTTTATTTCAAGATATCTCAAATAAAATCTTGAATAAACATCACCCAAAGCAGAAAATCTGAGATTTTCCAATTTATAGAATTTATCTTTAAAATCAATTCTGCTGTCAATCATAACACCTGATGAACGTGCAGCCATGCCTACTGCACCTATAGCTTGTGCTTGTTCTTTAGTTACTGTTCCCGTTCTTTCCATACGGGAAAGGCAAGATGGCTTTTTTAACATTACTTTTGTCATTTTATCAACTGTTTTTTCAACTTCCGTCAGCATTTTAATAATTTTATCGGATATTTCTTCTTTTATATCAAAATTAACTCCGCCTATATCAATTAATCCTCTGCCAAAACGGCTTCCCGATATTTCAAGCATAGTATTTATTACAAGAGTTCTTGTTACTCCGAAAATGGAAGCCCCTGGAAGATATGCCATGTCACCTGCTATTGCTCCCATATCTCCTATATGAATTGCAATTCGTTCGAGTTCAAGAGCTATTCTTCTTATTATTTGAGCTTTATCCGTAATACTTGTTCCGCAAAGAGTTTCAATAACCTGAGAATATGCCGTATTATGACCGATTACAGTATCCCCGCAAACAGATTCCGCCAATCTGTTATTTGCTTTTGATTTTGTAAGGAGTTCTTCAACGCCTCTATGCTGATAACCCAGCATTATTTCAAGTTCATAGACTTTTTCTCCCTGACACATAAATCTAAAATGCCCCGGTTCTATAACACCTGCATGAATAGGACCGACTGCAACTTCGTGTACATCTTCCCCTTTCATTTCAAAAAAGGAATATTTATCCTGATTTTGTCTTAAAGGTTTTAACCAAGGGTGATTTAACGGTTCAATTCCGAATTCTTCATAGAATTCACGCTCAAAATTATGAAATGCGGGAAAATCTTTTGTTAACGAGTCATAAGATTTTTCGTTATCTCGAAATAATACGGAGGATATATAAAGTTTACCTTCATTATCATCAGCGAGAATAACATATAATCGTATATTTTCGTTTTCATTTTTGCCAAAGAAGCCTATAACTCTATGTTTTAATTCTTTATAATCTTCTCTTAACCTTTCAATTGTTATTTCAGGGATTTGAGAAAGATTTATTTTTTCATTATTTTCAATTATTATCCAATTCATACAATCCCCCTTATAATCCCATTGATGCTTCTAAAAATATATTGGAAATACATTCGGGCATATAAAGACCAAGCCAGAATGCCGCTGCTAACAAAAGAATTTGCGGTATATACAAAGATAAACAAAGTTTTTTATGCCCGATTATTTCACTTCTTTTACCGAAAGACATACCGATTACGTTATGACCTGTTCCGTACAAAATTATTGTCAGAAGTATCAAAAACAAAGCACAAAGTATATAATACCCGTTTACAATAAATGTCTTAACTATTAAAAATTCGCTTATAAAAAGAAGTGAAGGCGGAAATGCAGCAATACCGAGAAACGATAATATCCATAACCAGCCCGTGGCTTTATCAACAGACATTATACCCTCAATATGATTAATCTTTTTTGACTCATACAATTTTAAAATATTCCCTGATGTCATAAAAAATGCAGCTTTTATTAAAGAGTGTCCGACTAAATGCATCATGGCAGCAATCATGCCAAAACCGCCCAGAGCAAGACCTATTGCAAGTATTCCCATATTTTCAATCGAAGAATACGCAAGCATCCTTTTGTAGTTGTTTATATGATAAATAAAAACAGCAGCAACAAATAAAGATAAAAATCCCATTATTAAAAGCATAATTCTTGCAAAAAAATCGCAGCCGGCATAAACAGTAATTCTAAAAACATTTATTATCATCAGAAAAGCCGAATTTAATAATGCGGCTGATAAAAGTGACGAAACAGGCGACGGAGATTCCGCATGTGCATCGGGGAGCCAGAAATGAACGGGAGCAAGCCCCATTTTTGTACCTATTCCAAACAATATAAATACAAACGACATTTTTAACCAGAAAGGATTAAATTCTTTTGCATGTTCAAATAAATCTTTATAATATAAAGACTCTAAACTGCCTGATGCCGCCGTCAAAAGTATAATACCGACAAAAGCAAGTGCAATTCCTATCGAACATATAAAAACATATTTCCACGCCGCTTCAATAGAATGTTTTGTTTTATGAAAATAAATTAAATATGCACTTGCGAGCGTTGTTCCTTCTATAAATACCCACGTAATTCCAAGGTTTGTACTCAAAATTGAACCTGTCATAGAAAAAACAAAAAACAGAACCATATATGCATAATGCCTTAATCTCCGCTCATTTGAGATATCATCCTTCATATATCCTCTGTTATAAAAGGCAAATGCAAGAAATACAACCGAAAGAACAATTAAAAACAGCTTATTAATACCGTTTGCTTCAAAAAATACCGTATTTTCCCAAAACGGAAGAAAGTCAATATTTAAATTGACAGCGATTGAAACTGCAAAATGGAGTATTGCATATAATATTATAAAAAAATTATTCAGAATTTTTTTCTTTGTAAATAACAGTATCAAACACGCTAAAAGCGGAAATATTAAAATCAAATTAATCATTATTCATAGTCCTTTAATTCTGATATGTGAGATATCTCCAAATCTTCAAATTCCGTATTTATTTCTCTGACAAGCATTCCGAGAATAAATACTGCAATAAAAATATCCAATAGTACACCAAGATTTATTATTACAGGCATTTCTTTTGCGGCGGAAAGGGATAACAAAAATATTCCGTTTTCCATTGTTATAAAACTGATTACATTGGATAAAACCGTACGTTTAACAGTTATCAGCCATAAACTCGTAATTATTACCGCTATTGATACACCAAAATAAAGCGGTGAAATAAGTTTAAATTCAGGTGCATTAATATTTGCACTCATAAATCCCATAAACAAAATAATACTTGAAATAACAAGTGCATAAAAATGAGGTATATTTGCATCTGAATCCCTGTGTGCGTGAGTTTTTTTCATTACTTTTTTCAAAAACACGGGAATAATAAATGATTTAACAACTAATGTTTCAATAATTATAAATGCTATCCCTAAAATATGTGAGGAATTTTCTTTAACAGAATTAAATATATTCAAATTAAACCATGGTTCCGCCATAAATCCCGACAAACAAATGAGAAACAACAGCCACCCCTGTAAAATCAGCATATTTATGTGTGCAGTAAGTCTGCTTGTTGAGGATATGTAAATCATTGATAAACCGAGTAATATTATAAAAATGTTTTCCATAGCTAATTTCCGTAAATTCCATAAGTAACAAGAGTAAGTACCAAAAGTGCGGTTATTGACATAGTAAATATGAATTCAAATACGTGAGTCATCCTGAAACGTGCCATAGTCGATTCAACCGTACCGACCACAACCGCAAGTATAAATATTATTCCCAAAAACAGCGGGATTGATATTAAAGAAGGTAATCCTGCCGGAATTAAAAGTGAAGCAATAAGAGCTTCAAATAAAAACATCTTTATTGCAGCCCCCCATGTTATTAATCCTAAATCAACACCCGAATTATCAAGAATCATAACTTCATGAATCATGGTCAATTCCAAATGCGTAGCAGGATCATCAACAGGCACCCTGCAGCCTTCAATTAAAAGCATTATAAATAATGTAATTATAAGAAGGGCAATTATTAAAACTCCATAAGTACCCGAATTTCCCATAATCATTTTTAAATTATCAAAACCGTCAATTTTTGTAAGTGCCGCAACCGACCCCATTGCGATAAAAAATGCAGGTTCTACTATTGTTGAAAAACATGCTTCCCTTGATGCCCCCATACCTTCAAAACTGCTTCCCGTATCCAGTGCCGAAATTAAAGAGAAAAATTTTCCGAAACCGAGTACATAAGAAAAAATTATAAATCCAAACGGAATATTAATAAAAGGTTCTCCCGTTGACATCGGAACAAATAATGCCGCAAAAATTATTGATGAAAATATAATGACGGGGGCAATTTGAAATACGGGAGATGTCGTTTCAGAATACACCGCTTCTTTTTTCATAAGTCTTATAAAATCATAAAAAGGCTGAAAAACACTTACACCTTTTCTTCCCGCCCAAAAGGCTTTTGTCTTCTTTATAACTCCAATCATTAAAAACGGTACGATTAAAAGTATTATTAAATTTATAACTGCTGTTTTCATCTTTAATGCCTATCCGAAATAAATTACACCTATTATTGCAAGTACAAGAAATATTAAACCGAATAATATATATTGCTGAATATTTCCGTTCTGTATTCTTTCAAATTTTGTTAAAAATTCTTCGTCTAATTTTATCAAAGGTTTAACAATGTATGCTTCTTCTATATCTTCAATTTCAACCTCATAATATGCCTCTTTAGGAAATATTTCTTTCGGCTTTTTTATATGTACTATACGTTTAAACATCGGCTTCAACGTCGAAATAAATAAATCGGCATAGCTTGAAGCCGTATACTGCATACGTTCGTTTGGTTTGTTATATCCGCATCCCCACGTTGTATGCCATCTGTTTTTTCTGTTTATGATTAATCTAAACACTGCTACTGCAATTAAAATAAGTAAAAATGCAAAGAAAAGCATACTTATCATTAACGTAACATCAATTAACGCTTCAAGTGATTGCGGTACTGATGAAAACACAGAAACGGGCGAAAGTACAAATAAAATTGCATTTTCGGGAAACAGCCCTATTAAAAGAGTTAAAATTGCAAGTATTCCCATTGGTATTAACATTACAGCCTCAACATCGCTTTCTACGCTTTGAGCTTTTTCACTGCGGGGACTGCCTAAAAACATAATTCCCGTAACTTTTGAAAAACATAAAATTGCCATTGTGCCGATAAGAGCAAGTGAAGCAAGAGATATTATTATTGTCATAAATAAAGCAATATTGCCCGTTCCCAATCCTAAAATCATACCCGCATATATAAGAAATTCACTTATAAATCCGTTAAAAGGCGGCAATGCACAAATAGCAACCGAACCGACTATAAAAAATAAAGCAGTATAAGGCATTTTCTTTATTAAACCGCCGAGTACTTCAACATTTCTCGTATGAGTCATTTTATACACACTGCCTGCGGCAAAGAACAAAAGTTCTTTGAATACCGAGTGATTTAATATATGAAGAATTGCACCCGCAAAACCGAATGCAGACATATATTCATTGCCGTATACAAGCCCTAAAAGACCTATTCCGGTACCTATACCGATAATTCCTATGTTTTCTATACTGTGATAAGCAAGTAATCTTTTTATATCATGCTGGCTTATTGCATATAACACACCCCAGAGTGCCGAAATAACGGAAACTATAAGCACCGTATATGCAATAATTTTGGAATTTC
>CAJONH010000173.1 GCA_905235825.1 Candidatus Gastranaerophilales bacterium | reverse complement strand
TGCCGCTTTGTGCTTTAACACTGATAACCCCTTTAAGATTATTATTGTTATCCGAAATGACGTAAGTTTCAGGGGCTTTTCTTAAATGTACATTATATAAAAAATTTTGAATATATGTTGTGGGAACGGAAAGAAAAAAAAGCCTTCTGTAACTCATAACATTATCGTTACAAACTACAGAAATCAATTTTTTTACTTGTAATATATCAAAATAACTTATTTTTTTTATTTTAGCCATAAACAAATTATACCATTTTTTGTTAATAATCAAAAGATATTAGGAAATAGAGCAATCAACAAATGTATATAATATCTAAAATTATACAATAAATAAAATTGTATCATAATGTAATAATTGAATAATTTATCTTGAAATAAAAATAGAAGCGAATATAATATTAATATCAGATGTTAGGGAAACAACATGCAGGGACTGCATTAGTTTTGGAATAACAAAACAGAAGGAGTAAAGGTATAGACCTTTATGGGGATAAATTCAAGGAGGAATTTCTAGTGCTTAGAAGCAGAGATATGGGTAAATCGATAGCTGTTAGAAGATGGACAAATACGGCGTTGGAATGTTATAAACGAGGCTGTGTTTGCGAGGGATGCTTTTATACTGATTTTTTCAATGGGACATCTCAAAAATGCCAAATGAAAGCATCGGTATTAGAGTTAGTGAGAGTACTCGGAAAACCTGATGTAGAAATTCAGCAGGTTTTGGTAGAATAAAAAAATAAATATAAGTGAACTAAAAAGCTCCTTAATAGGAGCTTTTCTTTTATATATTTTGAATAATATATAAAAATTCACAGTCTTGATAAAAATATACATAATCTCTTTTATTTTAGATTTGTTTTTACTAATATATTTATGGACATTGTGAGGTGGAACTATGTTAGATATAAGATTAATAAGAGAAAATCCGGATAAAGTAAACGAACTGTTAAAAAGAAGAAATCCCGAACTTTCAATAGACAGTATATTGGAAATTGATGTACAAAGAAGAAAAGTTCAAGCACAGGCAGATGAATTAAGAGCAAAAAGAAAAAATATGTCACAGCAAATCGGTATAATGAAAAAAAATGGTGAAAATACCGATGCTGTTCAAGAAGAAGTGAAAAAAACAGGTGATGAAATAAAGTTACTTGAAGAAAAAGAACAGGAGCTGGATTTACAGCAAAGAAATTTACTGCTCGCAACACCTAATATTCCCGATGAAACAACTCCTATAGGACGTTCGGATGCGGAAAATGTGGAAATAAAAAGATGGGGAGAACCTTCTCACCCTTCATTTGAACAAAAAGCACACTGGGATATTTGTACATCCAAAGATATAGTTGATTTTGAACGTGGAGTAAAACTTTCTCAATCAAGATTTTCTCTTTACAGAGGAAAAGGGGCACAGCTTGAAAGAGCAATTATAAACTTTTTCCTTGATACCCATACTCAAGAACACGGATATGAGGAAATATTACCTCCGGTCATGGTTAATTCCGCAGCAATGACAGGAACGGGACAATTACCGAAATTTGCTCAGGATATGTATAAATGTGAAGATGAAGATTTATATTTAATTCCAACAGCCGAAGTGCCCGTTACAAATATTTATCAGGGAGAAATATTAAATGAAGAAGAACTTCCTAAGTATATGACGGCATATACCCCCTGTTTCAGACGTGAAGCAGGAAGTGCCGGAAAAGATACAAGAGGTTTAATCAGACAGCATCAATTTAATAAAGTTGAGCTTGTTAAACTTTGTACTCCCGAAACAAGTGTTGAAGAACACGAAAAATTAACAAGAAATGCCGAGAGAATATTGGAATTATTAGAACTTCCCTATAGGAGAGTTGCATTATCAACCGGTGATATAGGCTTTTCGGCAAGAAAATGTTTTGACCTGGAAGTTTGGCTTCCTTCATATAATACATATAAAGAAATTTCAAGCTGTTCAAATTTCGGAGATTTTCAGGCAAGACGTGCAAATATAAGATACAGAAGCAAAGCAACGGGAAAACCTGCTTTCGTCCACACATTAAATGGTTCGGGACTTGCTGTAGGAAGAACGTTTGCCGCTATTTTAGAAAATTTCCAAAACGAAGACGGTTCGGTTACAATTCCGAAAGTGCTTAGAAAATATACGGGCTGGGATGTTCTGTAGATGAAAAAAGGTTATTTTATAACATTTGAAGGTGCTGACGGTTCAGGAAAAACGACCCAATTAAATATGTTAAAAACATATTTAATTGAACAGGGATTTGATGTTGTTACAACCCGTGAACCGGGTGCTATGGAAACAGGTAAAGAAATAAGAAATATTCTGCTGAATAATGAAACATCGATTTCAGAGAAATGTGAGATGTTTTTGTTTCTGGCGGACAGAGCTAATCACGTTGAAATGTTTATAGAACCAAATCTTAGTGCAGGCAAAATCATTCTGTGCGACCGCCATACGGATTCAACAATTGCCTATCAAGGATACGGCAGAGGGCGGGATATAAAGTTATTAAAAGAGTTAAATGATATAGCCGTAGGAAATATAGAACCCGATTTAACGCTCTTATATGATGTATCTGCAGAAACAGCAATGGAACGTGTAGGAAAAGAAAAAGACAGAATGGAAGCCTCAGGAGCAGAATTTCATAAAAGAGTAAGAGAAGGATATCTTGAATTGCAAAAAGAAAATCCTGAACGGATAAAAATAATAAATGCAGACAACTCGATTAATGAAGTTTTTGAAGATACAAAAAAGGTTATAAATAAATTACTACAAGAAAGTTAAGGAGTAAAAATGACCGGATACAGACGCTGGTACGATAATGACCCGATATTAAAAGAAGCATTGGAACTTCTGAGTTTACAAACAGACGAAGATAAAGGTACTGCTGCAAATTTTATAATATCGCTTCAGGAACAGGTTGCACAGGATGTCATTGAAAGAATATATGAACTGACTAAGCAATTTGCAAATAAAGGCAACCGCTGGTATGATTCTGATCCTGTTATGTTAAAAGCAGTTGAACTGTTAAGAGCAGCACCGCCAAAAACTCAAAGAATGGCTGCATTAAAACTTTTAAAAGCAATGGAAAGTAATAATATGGACGCATTAGAGGAACAAAGCAAAGAAAATGGCGAGCAATCTTAAAGATGTACAAAAAGAAGCCGATAAAAGAGGGATTGACATACAAAAAGTAGGTGTCAACGGTGTTGAGGTTCCTTTATTAATCGAAAGAAAATCTCAGGATTGCCAGTTGGTCAGTGCAAAAGCCAGAATGAGCGTTACTCTGCCGCATAATTACAGAGGTACACACATGTCACGCTTTATGGAAGTTTTAAGTAAATATTCAAGTAAAAATACTCTTGGTGTTGACATAAAGGGAATGTTGTATGACATTAGAAAAAAACTTGACTCAAAGTGTGCTCATGTTAAATTTGATTTTAAATATTTTATAAACAAAAAGGCACCCGTAAGCGGAATGGAATTTCCGGTAGGATATGATTGCTCATTTCAAGGCGATTTAGATGGTGATGATTATAAATTTATATTAGGAGTAAAAGTTCCGATTACAACATTATGCCCGTGTTCAAAGGAAATATCAAAATATTCCGCACATAATCAAAGAACAATGGTAAAAGTAAAAATCAGTTATGCCGAAAATGATATGATATGGATAGAAGATTTGGTTGAAAAAATTGAAAAATGCGGCTCAAGTCAAATATATTCTATATTAAAAAGAAATGATGAAAAATATGTAACCGAAACAGCTTATGAAAATCCGAAATTTGTTGAAGATGTACTTCGTGATGTTATCGGATTTTTAAGAGAAGATGATAAAATTTTGTATTATGAAGCTGAAGTTGAAGCTCAAGAAAGTATACATAATCATAATGCTTGGGCATGGCAATCGGAAAACAAAATGTTAAACAAACGGGAGATGAAAAATGAAAGAACTATTTAATGATTATGTAAGTTCCTTGGAAACTTATATAATGTTTCAAATAAAACAAGAAGCACAAAGATTAACACCTGAACTTACGGCAAGGGGCAGAAAGCCAATATCACTTTCAATGGGGGCGCCTGTCGAAATGCCGCCTGAGCTTGTTCAAAATGCATTAAAAAAAGCCGTAGACGGAAACGATATGCATACATACACTTCACCAAAGGGCGAAAAATATCTTTTGGATGCAATCGCAAAGAAAATGAAAGATAAATACGGAATTGAGTTTGATACAACTTCCGAAATATGTGCTTTAATCGGCTCAAAAGAGGGAATAGCAAATACTGTAAGAGCATTAATAAATCCCGTAAAAGAAATGAAAGACAGAGATATCATTATGATACCGGATCCTGGATATGCATCATATAAAGAAATGGTAAAAGTTTCAGGCGGTATGAGCTATGGAATACCGTTAACGGCAGAAAATAATTATATGCCAAATCTTGATGAAGCTGCTGAAAATCTTGAAAAAGACGGTTATTCGATGAAGCGTGTAAAAGCTCTTGTAATCAATTATCCCAATAATCCCCTAGGGGCAATTTGTACATTGGATTATTTAAAACAGGCAGTAGAATTTTGTAAAAAACATAAAATTCTTCTTATTTCAGATGCAGCTTATGTTGATTTAACATTTGAGGGAGCCCCAAAAGCACATAGTATATTTGAAGTTGAAGGTGCAAAAGATGCTGCTATAGAATTTTTCAGTTTTTCAAAACCTTATTCAATGACAGGTTGGAGAATAGGCTGGGTTTGCGGAAATAAAGATGCGGTCGGTATATTTTCAAAATTAAAATCAACTATCGATACAGGTATTTATAAACCTATACAAAAAGCAGCTTCTGAAATATTAAATTCACAAGAAGGCGAAGAATACATAAAAGAAGCAAATGCAAGATTTGAAAGAAAACAAAAAATCATGCTTAACGGATTAAAGGAACTTGGCTGGCCAATAGAAAAATTAAATCCGCCTAAAGCTACTTTTTATTTATGGCTTCCTATTCCGCCAAAATATAAAACATCAAAAGAATTTACTGATGATGTATTGAGAAAATCAGGAATTATGCTTGTTCCGGGTTCGGGCTTCGGTAAAAACGGAGAAGGCTGGTTTAGATTATCAATAGTTGCGGCGGAAGAACAATTTGAAGAAGTTATTAAACGATTAAAAGAGGATGGATTCAGATTTGAATAAAACCGTAATTGTTGATTATGAAGCAGGAAATCTCCGAAGTGTAGCAAATATGCTTAAGTTTTTGGATATTCCTTATGAAATTACTTCTGACGGGGATAAAATCTATAATGCAAAAAGAATAATATTCCCCGGACAGGGGCATTTTGCACAAGCGATGAATAATTTGCACAAAAAAGAGCTTGTTGAAGTTATAAAACAGTCTTGCAAAAAGGGAATACCTTTCTTAGGCATCTGCATAGGACTCCAAATATTATTTGAAAAAAGTGAAGAAGCTCCGGGGGTAGAAGGCTTAGGTATATTTAAAGGCGAAGTTAAACGTTACGCAAACGGTAAAGTACCGCAAATAGGCTGGAGCAAAGTTACAACCACCGATATAAATAAATATATTCCCGATGAATATTTTTATTTTGTCAATTCTTATTATGTTGTTCCCGAAATGAAAAATATTGAAAGTGCTATTGGATATTATTACGTACCGTATTGTGCGGCAGTTCAGTACGAAAACATAACAGCAGTTCAATTTCATCCTGAAAAGAGTGCAAAAGCCGGTCTTACTTTTTTTAAAAATTGGTTTAATTTGTTCTAAGCCTGATGTTTATATTTATAATTATTGATTTTTGTCTGTAATGCCCGCAGCGAAAAATCCTGCGTTTTTTCAAAAGTTCTTTCACGTTCAGCATATAAAGCGGAATCATATAAGCTAAATTCAATATCATTTTCTTGGCAAAAATGTTCTATATAATCATTCAAAATAAATATATGAGGAGCTATATTACCTTTATTTTGATTTGCATAAGTATATTCAAAATCGACTATAACACTTTTTATATCTAATTTTTTTATTTTATTTAAAAATTCGGTTACTTCTTCCAAATTATCGTTAATTCCGGGAATTATTATGTATTTTACCCTTACGAGTTTTGCCTTATCATCTTTTAAACCTCTGCGGTAATGTGCAATATTTTTCCAAACATCGTCTGCCTTATCAACTCTTTTAATTCTGAAATAAGTACCGTTGCGAGCTGAATCAGGAGAAATAACAATGCTTACTACACCTTTTTTGAGTGCATTTCTTATTGTTCTGTTAAATAATATGCCTGATGAGTGTATTCTGATTTTGCAGCCTTGTTCTAGAAATAATTTTAATAAGGAATCAAACTCTTTGAGTATTGTCGGTTCACCGCCCTGAAAAGTAATTTCGCCGTTATTTCTGAATTTTCCTTGTTTTATTAATTCTTTTACGGCAAAAAATGCATTATTTCTTGTTCTTGGTTTCATTTTGCGTACGGCACAGTATATGCAATGTGAATTACATTCACTCCAATGGTCAAAATTTATAAATGATATATAATCCTCATCATCCCAATCTTCTTCCCGTAAATTATAGCATCCTTCACAGGCAGGTAAATCTCTGCCGTTTTTTTGATGTGTCCTATGGTGTCGTTTAACAAAAAACAGATGTTCCCAGTCTATTTTGCTATTTTCAAACTCATACTCAATCATGAGCATACCTTTGTTAAATTCTCTTGATAAACAGCAGGCTTTTATACTGTTAACATCAATTGATATGCCGTGTTCTATAAGATGACAGCTTTTATATCTCATAATTATCCTCTATACGAAAAATTATATTTTTTATCTTAGTTTTTAATGATATTTTTTTTATTTTTTTCTTTTTACATAATTTTCTCAATAATTCATTTTGTTCTTTATTTTTTACATCTATGCAAAAGCAGTATTGCCGTGCTGTTTTGAAAAAATTAATAAAAATCCCGTTTAATTTATCAGGGAACTTATAATAAACATTTGAATCTAAATATTTTCCGTCAACTCTTAAACCTATAGTATTAATTCCTATTTTATACATAAGTTTAATAAAATCATTTATACCTTTTTCATCAGCATTGTCTATATCTTCTATTACACAATGAACATTAATATTTTCCTTGTTTTTAGCATGTTCAAGATACATTTTTAGATTTTTTATTGATTTTTCATTCAACTTAACACCATAACTCATTTTTAAGCATAAAGCAGCCTTTTGTTCTTTCAGCATTGTTTCAAGTAATGAATTATAATTCAAATTTTTATTAACGAATTCTACATATTTAAACCCTTTTTCATTTAAAACGTCCAAAATAGGTTTATATTTGTTTATTTTATTCGCATCAGGACAATTCAGACGTAAAACGAGTTTTTCTTTATCTATAAGTTGATGAGAATAAAGCTCTGCTATTTGATTGCAAATATTAGTTAATATTTTTTTATTTTCATTCTGAATAGAATTAATTACAATTAAATTATATTTTTTGCGAGATAGTAAACCGCAATGCATAACTCCCATCGGCGTAAAAATAATGGAGTTTTCTTCAGACTTACATGTACTCATTTTTATAACCACCTTATATAATTATATCAATATACAAAATTAAAGACAATAATATAAGTTTTAAGTTTGTTTTTTCTGCATTTTTGCACTTAATTGACCGCAGGCAGCATCAATATCGGCACCTCGTTCAAGTCTTATTGTAACTTTTTTGCCTGATGCTTCAAGGATATATTTAAATTTTTGTACAGAATCTTTTGCAGGCTTTTTATATTTACTTTTTTCATGATTATTATAAATTATTAAATTTACGTTACATTTCAATTTTGCTATATTTCTTGCCAATTCTTCCGCATTGGAAACAGAATCATTTATACCGCCAATAAGAACATATTCAACAGTTACTCTGCGTCCTGTTATTTGCGTATAATTTTTTAATTCGGATAACAAGGCATCATATTTATATTTTTTGGCAACGGGCATAATTGTTTCACGAATTATTTGATTTGGAGCGTGTAAAGATATAGCGAGAGTAGATTGGCAATCAAGCTCAGCGAGTTTTTTCACGGCAGGAATAATTCCGCAGGTTGATATAGTAATTCTTCTTGCACCGATTTGGAATTGTTCCCTAAACATATTTATTGACAAAATAAGATTATCAAAATTCAGTAACGGTTCACCCTGCCCCATATAAACTATATTTGTAACTTTTAACCCTGTATCGGCTTGAATTAAATAAATTTGATTAATAATTTCTTCTGCCGTAAGATTTCGAACAAATCCCAATTTAGCTGTGGCACAAAAATCACACCCCATAGGACATCCGACTTGAGTTGATATGCAGGCAGTTAAATTTGCTCTGTTATCAAACCTCATCAAAACAGCCTCGGCATAAGTTCCATCCTGATTTTCAAAGAGATATTTCATTGTTCCGTCGGAACTTATTTGTTTATCTTTTATAAAAATCGGACTTAAAACAGCATTTTCTTTCAATAAGTCACGGGTACTTACCGGTAAATCGGTCATATCCTCTATACTTTTTACCGACTTTAAATAAATCCAATTATAGATTTGTTTTGCTCTGAATTTTGTTAATCCCGACTCCAAAACAAAATTTTCAAGTTCCGATAAATTTTTTCCTGCTAATACAAATTTTTCTTTTTCCATAATGAAATATTAGCATAATAGTATATTTAATAAAACATTTACTTAAACTCCCGTAAAATTATTTTAATTGTCCTATTCATATTAAAATTGCACTATTAAAAAATCAGGGCAATTTTTGTATACAAAAATTTTTTATTAATACAAATAAGTGTGTGGAATTGAAGAATGGAAATAAATAATTTTTCGTACCTGAGTGGTACAAATAATGTTGAAACAAAAAAAGAAATTATACCTGTTTCAAACAATAATCAGGAAGAAAATACGAAAAATGAAAACAAAAAATTGCCTTTGGTTACGGCACAATATGCATTAAATAATCATCTTCAAATCAAACAGCCGTCATTTGGAGCCTGCAAAAATGAGTTTGACCTGCTGGTTGAGAAATACAAAAAAGACCCTGATTGCGATTTTGCTGAACTAAAAGCATTTATTGAGTATAAAAGGATGCTTGATGAAGAATTTGAAAGTTCATCCGAAAGAGAAAAAGAAACTGCACTTAAACAAAGATTTGGTATCAATTTTGACACTTTTGGCATATTTTGTAATAAATTTAGTATATCGGTAAAATGTGAAGCAAAAATAAAAGATACACTTTTAGAAAAATTCGTTTATGTTGATAAATTATCAAAACCGGTTGATATTATTGAGGCTTATAATGATTACTTAAAATCAATAGCTGATAAAACAAATCTTTTTAACGGCGATGATATTTCTCAATTAGATAACAATAAAAATGTTTATGTATGTTTGGATGAAAACGGTTTACCTGATGAAAATAAAATAGCTTTAATAAAAAAGCTCCATTCAATGTCGCCGGACTTAACAAAAGTAAACGATGACATATTCAGCAGTTCTTATTTATCTTCACCTGCAATAAAAATAATGGAAAAATTTAAAGATTGCGATATAAATAAAATAGTAAATGAAATTTTACCAAAATTAGAAGATAAAGATAACAAAAACTATACAAATTTAACGAATGAAATAGAAAAGTTATTAGATTCTAAAAATCCTGAATTTGATTTAAAAGTTATAAATTTTGTAAGAAATGTGAATAAAACGGAAGAAGAAAATCATTCGCAATATTTTAATAGTGATATCAATTTTTTATTATATAAAATACACAATGAAGAATTATTGGATTTATATTCTTCTATATATGATATAGGTTTGACTTTAAAAGATACCAAAAGTCTTGTATATTCCGATTTAGAAAAGGATGATGCAATAAATTTGGCGAAAGCACTTTCAGGTGTTAAACCTGACCAATATGGGTCTGATCGGAGAGAAATAAATAACTTTGATGATTACGTGTGTTTATATGAAAAACTATGTGAAAATAACGATGAAAATGGAAAAAAAGAGTTTTTAAATAAAGTTGAAATTTTAAAAAATAAATGTTTTACAAACACGGCTATATTAACATTGTTAACAGCAGATAAAAATAAATACAGTGAATTTGAAAATAAAATACTTAAAAATTTTAATAAACTTTATACTGATGAACCTGATTACAGAGTATCAATAGATAAAGAGTTAACGAATAAATATTTAAAACTTTCGGAAAGAGATGTAAATATAATTTGCGATACTGTAAGTCATTTTACAAAAAATATTGATAAATTACAGCAGCACGATGAAGATATAAGTGAAAGTGAATTAGCTTACGGCATAAATTTATCACACGAAATTATAATTGAAATAGTGAATATGCTCAATCAAGATGTTATGAACAGTGCGGTAGAATTAAAACTACTAGGAATTGCAACTTTACTGAGGAATGTTGAAAATTTGAAAAATTTGGATAATAAAGCAAAAGAACTTTTAAAAGAAAAATTAAATCAATTATCACATCCCAGACAAAAACTTGATACTTTATCAACAGTTAGTTCGTTGATAGGACAAATAGATGATAATATTCTTTTAGATATCATTAACAATATTAAATCACCTAAAATGACAGAAAAACAAAAAGAACTGGCAAATGATATTTTTTCTGATAAAAATACAGACTACTCTTTGCAAATAGAAGAATTTATAACAAAATTTAACGTACCTGATAGCAAACGAGATACTATAAGAAAATTTTTACTAAAAGCCGATTTACAAAATAAATACAGAACTCCGCAGAGTTTTGAAAAACAAATGCAGATTATAGAAACAAAAATCAACGCAATTATAAGAAATGAAAAAATTCCTCAGAATAAAAAAGATATTTGCTTGAAAGTGTTGAATGAACAAAAACAAGATTTAATACAAAATCCGAATAAATATACAAAACCTCGCATTGATGATAACTCAATGAAAAATCTTGCATCTCAAATAGAGGCTCATATAAATTCACCAAACAATGATAAAGAATTTAATAACCTTATAAAGGTACAACTATATAAACTTCTTGATATAGAAACTAATAATGACCTTTTAAACAATATAAAATATGATGATAAATATTTTTCAAATATTTTTTCAAGTTTGAAAGATGGAGCATTCAAAGAAAATTTTGTCAAATTAATTAAATTAATAAAAAATAATCCTGATAAAAAATTATCCGAAATATTGGATACTATTGAAAACAATAAAAAAACACACCGGTTATTTGATGAAAAAGGGCTTGATTATAACCGCTGGATTAATTTTGATGAAAATTCAAAACTTAATTTTACGTTGGAAGTTAATGTAGAAAAATCTCTGCAGGCTGCAAAAAACAATTTAATGCAGGAATTAAATTCTGAATTAGTACAAAAACTTGATAAGAATGAAATTTTTAAACTTATTAAAATAACTAATGATATGAATATAGAAAAAGCAAATAAAAAAGAACTGCCAAAAATAATAAAAGCAATAGAAGAAGAAATAAAAAATAACAAATACTGGAAAAATAACGAAAATAGCGACATAAAAACATTTAAAGATCATATAAAAATACATAAAAAAAATATTCAGGATTTGGAAACACTAAAAAATTCAAAAGAAGAATTATCAGTAAGATTATGGAATAAAAATGATATAGGAAGAAATTTATTTTTCGGCAATCACGTAGGCTGCTGCACTTCTATAGGTTCATTTAATTCATTTGCGGCACCTCAGCATTTAATGAACTCTTTTGTTAACGGTATAGAAATTGTTGATAGAAATGACAATTCAATGGGAAATTCAATGTGCTATTTTGCAGATGTTGATGGAGAATTGACCTTTGTAATAGACAGTTTTGAAGCTAATGGAAAATTAGGAGCTTCAAAAGATGTAACTGATGCAATCATTGACTATGCAAAGCAGGTTTGTAAAGAAATGGGACGAGCTGATACAAAAATTATGTTTGGGCCTAATTATAACAAATTGAATTTTGAAAAATTACATCTTACACCGGCTCATACAATTAACGTTATAGGCTGTGCAGATGAAACAACATATATTGATGCGTTGGGCGGACATACAATAATCAATGACGCTAAGTCTGAGCGTGCTATGTATGAAATAAATTTCACCTGATGTCGTCCGATATGCCTTTTTTCCTCCCTCCCCTTTTGTATCAATACTTTTGCTCCTGTTTGATATTAATTTATTTTCTGCGATGTTTTGTGATTTTGAATACATAAGCGGATAAATAGCTGATAAATTTATTTCTATATATTTTGTGATACTATTAATATATGCAGATATTTTTAAGAATTTTATTAATTTTTATATTATTTTGTTCAGTTTTTCTAGTGAAAACTGATTTTGTTCCGCATAATAAAATCATTTCTAATTCTTACAGCTATATATCTGAAACGAAACAAGAAACTGTATTATCTGTTAAAACAGAAGAATATTTTATTACCTCAAGTCGTCAAAATAGAACAGAAATAAATAATCAATCAAACAAAAATAATGATTTCGGTGTTTCTTTAGGTAATACCTTTATTAATCGGTTAAATATATTTAATAAATTTGTTATTTATAAAAATAAACTTTCATTTAAATATGTTCTTTACAGGATTTTAAATAATTTAAGAAATTCTATATATCCTAATGCTCCTTAGTTAATCTTCTTATCATTTTCATATTTGCGTATTTATTGACAAATACGCACAGTCAGTATTGAAAAAAGGAGATAACTTAATGGAATTAATAAATCAAGGTTTATTCCTTATGGTTATAGGTATGGGAAGTGTTTTTGCATTTCTTACAGTAATGCTGTTTGCAATGAATATTTGTTCAAAACTTATAATAATTTTGAATAAATACTTCCCCGAAGAAAAGGTAGAACCTAAAAAGAAAAATCAAAAAACGGATAATGAAGCGGAAATAGCAATAGCGATTGCCTGTGCTGCTCAAAAAATGAGGCAGGCAGAATTATGATTGAAAATTTTATTTCAGAAAATGCCGTTATAATTTCTGCGGCATTACTTATCGTGTCATATATTTTTATTGCCCTTGAAAAAATACCTAAAGTTACTATTGCAATGTTAGGTGCTGCTCTAACTTTATTATTTGGGTTAGTCAGTCAAGATAAAACGAACGATTGGGGCGGTTTAAATGCAGATTATTTTGTTAATTTTATAGATTTTAACGTAATATTTCTGCTTGTTTCAATGATGATTATAGTAAATATTACAGCAAGAAGCGGTGTATTTAACTTTATAGCAAATGAACTGTTAAGACTTACAAAAGGGCATCCTATTGCTATTTTTACGGTTCTTGCTTTATTTACGGCAGTTATGAGTGCCTTTTTAGATAATGTTACAACCGTTATTTTAATTATGCCGGTAACTTTCTTTATTGCTAAAAGTTTAGAAATAAATCCGTTCCCATTTTTAATAGGCGAAGTATTTGCTTCAAACATAGGCGGAACTGCAACATTAATCGGCGACCCTCCGAATATAATAATAGGAAGTGCTGCAGGATTTTCTTTTATGGACTTCATCAAGGTTTTAACTCCTGTTATTGCTGTAATATTATTAACAGTTACTATAGTACTTGCAGTTATATTTAGAAAAGACTTAAAAACACCGACTGATAAGAAAAAATCAGTAGTAAATATTGATAATTCTAAAACAATAACTGATAAAGCATTAATGGTTCGTTCACTATTTGTTTTAGGTTTAGTAATTTTAGGTTTTATAACTCACGATATAACTCACCTGCAAACAAGTATCTGTGCAATGGCAGGAGCTTGTCTTCTGCTGTTATTTGAAAAACCAACCGAGATTTTGAAAGATGTTGAGTGGAATACAATATTTTTCTTTATCGGACTATTTATAATAATAGGCGGAGTTGAAGCATCAGGCGGTATAAAACTTATGGCTGAATGGATAATAAACATTACGCAAGGTTCTCAAACTGCTGCTTCAATGCTGATACTTTGGGCATCAGGCATTATATCGGGAATTATTGATAATATTCCATATACTGCCACAATGTCGCCAATGCTTATAGAAATTGAAAAAACTCTTGGGGGAGAATATACAATGCCTTTATGGTGGTGCTTATCGTTAGGGGCATGTTTAGGCGGCAACTTGACAATGATTGGTGCTGCCGCAAATGTCATAATCAGCGAAAACGCTGCAAAAGAAGGACACAAAATCGGTTTTCTTCAATTTATGAAATACGGCATAATTACAGTAACAATTTCGCTTGTAATCAGCAGTTTGTACATATATTTTATGTTTCTAAAATAAACAAGGAGTTATAAATAATGGAAAATAAAAATAATAATGATAATTTTGAAAATAAAAGTAAATATCAAGACAGCTCAGGCACAGGTGTTTTAGGTGCAATTATCTTTATGATAATTGTATTTATCGGTATGTTTTTATTGTCAAAATATATGGGATAATCAATCGCAGGGAGGGTATTCTTATTGAATATCCTCTGTATTTATAATATTAAAAAAGGAAGAAAGAATGGATATATATTCAATTTTTACTCTTATTGGCGGTTTGGCATTTTTTCTATATGGTATGACAATTATGTCACAAGGATTAGAAAAAATATCCGGCGGAAAATTAGAAAAACTTTTAAAGAAAATGACATCTAATCCTTTGAACGGTTTTATTATGGGAATGGGTGTTACCGCTGTTATTCAATCATCATCAGCATTAACTGTAATGTTAGTCGGTCTTGTTAATTCGGGAATTATGAATTTATCACAGACCGTAACAGTAATAATGGGTGCTAATGTGGGAACAACCGTTACTGCATGGCTGTTGAGCTTAACTGCTATTCACGATAGTGCAGGAGAAATTTTTAAATTATTAAAACCCGAATCTATTGCACCGGTTCTTGCTTTTATCGGTATTTGTCTGATGATGATTTCAAAAAGCAGCAGAAGAAAAAGCACAGGTTCGGTTTTAATAGGTTTTTCAATTTTAATGTTCGGAATGGAATTGATGTCAGGTGCTATGTCGCCATTATCAGACATTCCCCAATTTAAAAATATTATGACTGCTTTTTCAAATCCGATTTTAGGCTTACTTGCAGGATTAGTTATAACAATGATAATCCAAAGTTCGTCAGCATCGGTTGGTATTTTGCAGGCATTATCGTTAAGCGGCGGTGTAACTTGGGGAGCTGCCATGCCTATTATTTTAGGACAGAATTTGGGAACTTGTATTTCGGCACTATTAGCAAGTATAGGTGTAAATACAAATGCCAAAAGAGTTGCAGGAGTGCATATTATTTTTAATACTATCGGTATTTGTATATTTTTACCGATAATATTATTTCTTCAAATTTTTCTAAATCTTAAATTTTTAAATACGAGTATAAATCCGTTTGGAATAGCGATATTTCACACAATATTTAATATTTCATCTGCTTTTATATTACTGCCGTTTTCAAAATTAATCGAAAAACTTGCAATTAAATATATTTCTGAAAATAAATCAGATACGAAAAAATCGGTAATACTTGATGAAAGATTATTATTATCCCCAACACTTGCAATAGCTGAATGTTACAAAAAAACAGTTGAAATGGGAGAATTATCTCAATTTAACTTTGTAAATGCCGTAAAAATGCTAAAGACATATAGGAACAGAATAGCGGAAAAAATTGAAGAAAATGAAATTCAAATAGATTCTTATGAAGATAAATTGAGTTCATTTTTAGTAAAACTTTCAAGTAAAGATTTAACGGAAGAAAACGGAAATAAAATATCCCAATTACTTCTTTCAGTAGGTGAGTTTGAGAGAATCGGCGACCACGCAAGTAATATATTAAAAATTGCACAAAAATTTAATGAATTAGAACACAAATTATCCACAGAAGCAGTTAATGAATTAAAAACGATAGTCAATGCAGTAGAAGAAATTTATTATATGGCATTTGATATTTATAAAACGGATAATCTTGAATTAGCTGCAAAAGTTGAACCGTTGGATGAAGTAATAAAAAAAGGTGTCAGGAGAGCTAAAAACAATCATATTCAAAGATTAAAAGATGGTTTATGTTCTATTGATACAGGATTTTTATATTCAGACCTATTAACTGATTTAAGGCGGATATCGGCACATTGTTCCAATATTTCAACAGGTGTAATGCAGCTGTATAACGCAGCTTTTGACAAACACGAATACAGTCATAGAAATAAAGATGAAGATTTAGATTTTAAAATAAAATACCTGGATTATAAATCAAGATACAGAATACAGAAAAAATACAAAAATGAAACAAAATAAATAATTTTATAAGTCTTTTTCGTTCTTCCACTCCACGATATAACAATCTATATCGTGGTTTTTACATTTGTATATTTTTTACGACTTGTTTTTAATAATATCCGATACATCCTGCAAAGATATAAAAGCAGATTTATCAATGCTTTGAACAATTTTCTTTAACTTATTAATTTGAAAATGATTTATGATAAAATATATTATTTCTTTATTTTGCTTGGAATAACCGCCTATTGCATTAACGATAGTGCCTGATGAATGAAAATTATCTGATAGTGCATCAGATATTTCCATAGCTTTTGTGGTAACAATCATTGCACATTTAGATTTATCAAAGCCTTCAACAACAAAATCAATAGTTTTTGAACCGACAAAATATGTAACAATGGAGTATAAAGGCAAAATCCAACTGTGAATAACAATACCGCAAACCGTATATAAAATTGTA
>CAJONH010000172.1 GCA_905235825.1 Candidatus Gastranaerophilales bacterium | reverse complement strand
TTGTCCGTTCATTTTTATTCAAAATCAACAGGTATTTCTTCGTTCTTCATATTCTTTTGTCAATGTTCTATTTTTTTCTCAGCAGAAACTTCCTGTTTCCCATTCCAATTCCGCTTCAAACATCACTTATTGTGACCTTATTTATTTTACCAAGTGAAAAAGTATTGTCAATAGTTTTTTAAATATTTTTCAATATTAATTATTCAGCTTGGTGTTCTGTGGTCTAACCACATGTATTAATGTAATCCAAACAAAATTTAATTGCAATACTATTTTTTAAAAATATTAACTTTTATTAAAAAATTATTTTCCCAATACCTTTAATGCCGTTTCTACATTGCCAAACGGAGCACTTACCTGATATCCGCTTACATAAGACGATATCTTTTCTTTTATTTCAACGGCAATTTCTATTCCGTATTTTAATCCGTCTTCTTTTGTTTTTGCTCTTTCCATTCTCTCTATCACTCTATCAGGAACAACCACACCCGGAACTTCATTCTTCATAAATAATGCATTCTTTAAAGATACTAACGGCCATATTCCGGCTATTACCGGAATATTTATTCCCTTTTTATCCGCCTTCTCCAAAAACAACAATAATGCTTCAGCATCAAATACAGGCTGTGTCATTGCATATTCAGCTCCTGCTTCAAATTTATTATAAAAATGATTTATTTCTTTTTCTATATCTATTGCACAAGGATTTGCTCCCGCACCTATTAATATTGATGTCGGCGGATTTATCACATTTCCTGCTATATCACTTCCGTTATTTAAATTATGTACTACCTTTATAAGTCCTACCGCATCTATATCAAATACTGCCGTAGCATTCGGATAATCCCCCAATTTTGGCGGATCTCCCGTTATTACCAGATAATTTTTTAATCCCGCTGCATATCCTCCTAATACATCCGATTGCATACCAATTAAATTTCTATCTCGGCAGCAATAATGCAAAATGGTTTCCATGCCGACTTCACGTTCTATTACTATTGCCGCTGCCATTGATGATATTCTTGAACTTGCTCTCGGCCCATCAGGAATATTTATTGCATCAATTCCTGCTTCTCTACATTTTTTAACTTTGTCCAGCATAGTTTTTAACACGACTGAACGAGGCGGCGTTATTTCAATACTTGTTACCTTTTGTCCCGCAAACATTTTTTTTGCAAAATTACTTTTTTCCTCTTTTGGTGTTATTTCAATTTCTACAGATGCAGGCACTTTAATCTTATCTACAGATAAATGTTTTTTTACTCCCGTCAATGACTTTACCGTTTTTGCCATTTCTTTTATATGTTCCGGAGTTGTTCCGCAACATCCGCCTACTCCTCTTGCACCCAATCTTATATAATTTTGACAATAAGTCGTAAAATATTCGGGGGTTGTCATATATATCATTCTACCGTCTATATTTTCCGGATTTCCTGCATTCGGCTCTACTACAAAAGGTTTTGAAGTTAAATTTATAACTTCCTCTAGCATTATAAGCATTGCATGAGGTCCTATCACACAATTCATGCCTATTGCATCTATATTCTTATCAGCATCCAATTTTAATATCGCATTTTTTATATTTAAACCTTCTAAAGTTTCATGCTCTTTTGTACATGAAATTGAAGCAATAACGGGAAGATTATAACTTTTAGCTATGCTTGCTGCAATTTTTAGTTCTTCCAAATTAAAAAAGGATTCAAAAATTATACCGTCTGCTCCTCCGTCTTTCAGTGTTTTAATTTGAATTTTATAGCTTTCTTCCATTTGTTTTATATTTTCTGACGTAATTACCGTTTTCTTTGTACAACAGCTTCCGACACTCCCCAATACATATATACTATCGCCTGCCGCTTCTCTTGCTATCTTGGCACCTGCCAAATTAATTTCATATACTTTATCCGAAAGCCCGTATCTTTCCAATTTTACGATATTTGCACCATAAGTATTTGTTAAAATTACATCAGCACCTGAATTAACGTAATCTTCATGTATTGATTTTATAAGTTTTGGATTTGTCAGATTTAATTCATCAAAACATGCATTAAGGAAAATACCCTTTTGATATATTACTGTTCCCATTGCTCCATCAAATACTAACGGAGTTTCTTTCATTTTTTCTATTATATTCAATTTTCTGCCGCCATTTTCAATTATATACTACCAAGACTTATTTTATTATATTATTACATAAAAAAATGCGGAAATATTTATATTTCCGCAAAATATAGCTACGTAAAATTTTTTTAATAGCGGGCAGATTGATTTGCTTTCAGGTCGACTGATATGTCCGCAACGCTCTCTAATCTTGCATTTGATTAGGCTTCGATTAGATTTTAGTTTTTGTGTTGCTTGACGGCGGGCAGATTGATTTGCTTTCAGGT
>CAJONH010000171.1 GCA_905235825.1 Candidatus Gastranaerophilales bacterium | reverse complement strand
AATCGCAATTTAATGACGGTATTATCTGCAACACAGGTTTTAAGTAATCTTCACCAATCTTTTCCGCTACATAATCTCTTACCGCTGCTTTATCAGTACATTTTCTTTTTAAATCAGTTGTATCATAAAGTTTCAACCATTGTATTTTTTGATTAAACGTTTTACATTTTTTCTTATCAATAATCCACGATTTATTTTTAAAATCAAATTTCAACGGAAGTTTTTCTCCCGTATTAAGATAAAACAATTTAGCTAAGTAACGGGGATACTCCTTTTCATCTAAGTTTTTGAGAACGTAATAATCCCATGGCGGATTTCCTATATCATTTTTTCTTAAAAAATTAAATATGTTTTCCATTTTAATTTTTGTTCTCTTTAAGACTACATACTTTATGCTGATTATACACGAAAATAAAATTATGACAAGTAAGACTACAAAATATATAATGTTAGGGAAAAATATTAAGAATGCCAGAAAGCTAAATCATTTATCGCAAAATGATTTAGCTGACAAGTTAAATATATCAAGAGAACATCTTGCAAAAGTTGAAACAGCAAAAAAAGGAATTAGTTTAGACTTATTATTTCAAATTGCAGATGTACTTAATGTGAAAGAAAAAGATTTATTAGATTTTTCATATAATTAATATCTATTATCTTATTTTTATTCTTATCCCCAAAAAGCGAATTATGCTATTATATCATAAGTTCTTATAGATTGGCTTGCGGCATGAGATTTATCAGTTGTTCCCCAATGAAATAATTTTTTCGGAGGATGGTTTGGTGATGTTTCCGAAATATAAGGATCACGCAGAGTATAAATTTCTGCAACTCTTGTTTTTAATGTATCGGGAGATTTTTTATAAAGTTCTGCCGCATAATCCATTTCAGGGTCTTTTACTCCGTTTGAATTTTTTATCCAAAATTTTGCAGCAACTTCATAAGCATCCTGTTCTTCCCTGACGGAAGTATACGGGTCATTGTCGTGTGCATGCACCGATTCGTGTGATAAATATGCAGCAATTACTTGAGGTGATGCATATATATAAGAATTTGAAACAGTTATTGATTTTTTTGAGTTTTCATATTGTGCAATATTTCCGGTTCCACCCATTGATGCGGTTTTTCCAAATTGGAATTTTACATCTTTTAGTTCATTCATGTATTTAGGGGTTAAATAATCAACAGTCATTTTTAGAGCATCCTGCAAATTTTTTTGAGCAAATGCTTCTTTTTCTTTTCTTGCTCTATCGGGCGAATAAACTGCAAGTATATCATTCTTTGTTGTGAGCAGGCTTCTTTTTGCAAGGTCATTTGATTTATCAAGTTTATAAGCATCTTGAAACGTATTTAATGCTTTATGATAATGCCCCATTTGTCTTTGGGTTTCTCCCAATTCTATTAAAATATCGCTATCATCGGGATTTTCTTCAAGATATATTTTAAAATTTTTTTCGGCATTAACATAATCCTTTAGTCCGAATTGTGCTTTTGCCATTTGTCTGTATGTTTTAATTTCATCGGGATTTTTATTTAAAGCCTGATTATAATATTTCATAGCCTCGCTGAATTTATTTTCATTTAAGGCTTTATTTCCTTTTGATAGTATATCCGAAACATCACTGCTCCCAAACCTGTTAAATGACATAGGCTTATAGCTGCCGGAACCGTATATTCCGTAATTCTGTGCTTTTGAAATCACTACCTGTTTCCCTTTACTTTTTAATTAAATATACTCAAGAGAAATTTTTGATGAAAATTCTTTATAAATTAAGAAATATTACAAATTTTTTCTATTGCTTTTTCTGGCGATATAGTCTGTGTTTCATTAGTAGCACGTGTTTTAAATTCAATCAAATTATCTTTTATTGTTTTACCTACAGTTATACGGTAAGGAATACCTATTAAATCGGCATCTTTAAGTTTTACGCCGGCTCTTTCGCTTCTGTCATCAAGAAGAACTTCCACACCTTTTTCCAAAAGTTTATTATAAATATCCGTTGCAACTTTCATTTGTTCTTCATCCGCATCACTTACGGGAACAATAGTTACAAGGTATGGTGCAATTGAAACGGGCCAGATAATACCATATTCATCATGATGTCTTTCAACTGCCGCCGCTGCCGTTCTAGTAATTCCAATTCCATAACATCCCATTATGAACGGTTTTTCCTGTCCGTCTTTATCTGTGAATGTTGCATTCATTGCTTTTGAATATTTTGTGCCGAGCTGGAATATATTACCTACTTCAATACCTTTTGTTACTTTTAAATCAGCTCCGCAGCAGGGGCATTTATCGCCTTCTTCAACAAGTCTTATATCCGCAATTTTTTCGGGTAAATCAACATCAGCTCCCCAGTTTGCACCGACTAAATGTTTATCTGTTTGATTAATGCCTATTACAAAGTTTTTAAGTTCTTTAACCGTTTCATCAGCAATAATTTCAACATTTTTAAGACCTTTTGGTCCTATAAATCCCGATATTGCACTTAATCCCGATGCTGACATAATTTCTTCTATTTCATCATTTCTTGCAATTCTTATTTCATTTCCGGCAAAAGCATTCATCAATTTGGTTTCTTCAACTGTTCTATCGCCTCTTATTAGTGCAACAACATATTTTCCGTCTATTACATAAACAAGAGCTTTACAAATAACAGTTTCCGGAACTTCTAAAAATTTTGCCAGGTCTTCTATTGAACCTGTATCGGGAGTATCAACTATTTGAGATTTTTCAAATCTGCCTGTGGTTTCAGCAGAATTTAAAATTGATACTGCATGATTTGAGTTCGCACTGTAATCGCATTTTGTGCAATAGAATACATCATTTTCACCTGCATTATTTTCTGCTTTTTCGTTTACAAGCACCATAAATTCATGCGATACGCTTCCGCCTATTGCACCCGAATCAGACTGTACTGCTTTTGTTTCAAGTCCGCAGCGTTCAAATATTCTCGTATATGCATCCCACATTATTTTGTAAGACTTTTCAAGTCCTTCCTGATTAGCATCAAAGCTGTATGCATCCTTCATTATAAATTCTCTGCCACGCAGCAGACCAAATCTCGGTCTTATTTCATCTCTGAACTTAGATTGTATTTGATATAAGTTAACAGGTAATTGTTTATATGAGCGGATGCCTTCTCTTGCTATTGATGTAATAACTTCTTCGTGGGTAGGGCCAAGACACATTTCTCTTGAATGTCTGTCTTTTAATCTCATCAATTCTTTACCGTATACATCCCATCTTCCTGATTCCTGCCACAATTCGGCAGGCTGTACGAACGGCATTAAAAGCTCCTGAGCTCCGGCTCTATCCATTTCTTCACGGACTATATTTTCAACTTTTTTCAGAACTCGCCACATTAAAGGCAGATAATTATAAACTCCGTTTGCCAGTTTTCTTATATATCCCGCACGAACGAGTAATTTATGGCTTATAACCTCTGCATCGGAGGGAAACTCACGTAAAGTTTGAACAAATAATTGCGACATTCTCATAGAAAATTATCCTCTGTTTTTATTTTAGATTTCCTATAAATTTTATCACAAATATGAATTTATATTGAAAATTTGCCTAAAAAATTTTTATAACAATTAGGGGATGCGTCGTTTTTACACACCCTAACTTAATGAAATAAAAAATTTCAAAGCGTATTGGAAATAGCAAGGATGCACATCAAAACGATGCCCTGCCTAACTTGCGATTCTTCGCTTACGCTCAAGAATGCCTGTTTGTGTTAACACGCTTTAGCCGTTTCCAAGACTGAAAATTTTATATATTTCTTCATCGCTAAGTTCTGTTATAACTTTTTCACCTTCAAATACCGCTAAATTTACAAGTTCTTTTTTCTGTTTTATCATTTCATCAATCTTTTCTTCAAAAGTTCCTAATGTTACAAGTCTGTGAACCATAACATTTTTGTTTTGTCCTATACGATAGCTTCTGTCGGTAGCCTGTTCTTCTACTGCCGGATTCCACCATAAATCGTAATGTATTACATTGGTTGCAGAGGTAAGATTTAATCCTGTTCCGCCCGCTTTCAACGATAAAAGCATTACTTTTTGGTCGGGATTATTTTCAAACTCTTGAAGCATATTTTGTCTTTGATTTGTATTCAATGAACCATGGAAAAATAACGGGGATATATTTAATTCATTTTGTATAATGGTTGAGAGAATATTTCCCATTTCTTTATATTGCGTAAAAGCAATGACTTTTTCGCCGTTATCAAGTATCTGTGATAACAAAGATATAAATTTTTCCGTTTTACCCGAAACATCTTTTGTCATTTCTCCGTATTTAAGGTATTGGAACGGATGATTACAGATTTGTTTAAGTGCCGTTATTAATTTGAATATTATTCCTCGTCTGTTTATTCCTGTTTGACTTGCAATATCATTCATTAAAGAATTTAACGTTTTTTCATATAATGCTGCTTGTGTTTTTGTTAAATAGCAGTATTCATCAAGCACCATTTTTTCGGGTAAATCATCTATAATTGACTTATCTGTTTTTAAACGTCTTAAAACAAACGGAGAGATTGATAATTTAAGTTTATCCGCCTGCTCATACTGCTTAAATCTTTCAATCGGAATTGCGTAACATTTTTGAAAATCTCTTATTGAGCCTAAATAACCTTTATTGATAAAATCAAAAATACTCCATAACTCCGTTAATTTATTTTCAACAGGAGTACCGGTCATTGCAATTTTAATATCTGATTTTAATGATTTAACCGCTGTTGTTTGAGATGTATCGGGATTTTTAATATTTTGTGCTTCGTCGACAATAATCATACCCCAGTTCGTCTTTTTAACTTCTTCTATGTCTATACGAAGAATTGCAAATGTAGTAACTAAAACATCGGATTTTAAATCCAATTGCCGTTCCGGCCCGTGATAAGCACTTGCTTTTAATGACGGAGCAAACATTGTAAGTTCTTTTATCCAGTTTCCCATTAATGTTGTAGGACATACAACGAGTACCGGTGCGTTTAATTTTCCTTCTTCTTTTAATTTTAAAATTAAACTTATAACCTGAATTGTTTTACCAAGCCCCATATCATCGGCAATACAGGAACCAAATCCTTTTGTTGTATTTGTATACAGCCATTTTAGACCACCCATCTGGTACGGTCTTAATTCGCCCGTTAAACCCTCAGGCGGTGTTACTTCGACTGTTTTACCCATATCTTTAACTATATTTGCAAAAGCCGCATCATAATCAAATTCATAATCTCCTAAATGACCTGAAAATGCTGCGTGAAGCATTTCCATTCTCGTAATTTTATCAATTTTGGGATTTTTTAGTTTATTTATTATTGCTTCCGCTTCATTTTGGTCGATTAAAATATATTTATTTTTAAATTCAATAATACCGTTAGCACCTTTAACAAGTTTTTCGAATTCTTCAACGGAAATTTTTTCATCGCCGATTGCAACCTGAAATGAAAAATCAAAAATACTTGACAAACTTACATTTCCTGCTTTTCCGTTAAGAATATCCGCAACATCCTGTTCTCTTGATGTTTTAATTTTTGCATTAATAGATGCTCTCGGTACGACAATATTGCCGAAATTTGGCGGAAAATTAATGTTTATCCCTGCTTTATTTAAATAATATGCGGTATGAATCATTAATTTATATACTTCGTTTAAGGAAAGATACAGTTTTAAATTTTCTTCGTCTTCAAACAGCGTTTCTAATTCTTTATAATAACGAATGGCATAATTAAGCTGTTTCTCCGTAATTGTAACAAGATAAGTATTTTGATATCCCCAGTGAGTTCCATCTTTATAAATATCAAGTAAAGGAACGGCGGGTTCTTTTTTATTCAGTCTTTCATCATTTGCTTTAACAGAAATAGTTAATGAAAATTTATCTTCTTCTATTTTTTCAATATCGAGCTGCGGGCTTACCGGATATTTACCGATATAAATTTCATCAAGCCATTCGGATATTGCTTCCGCTAAATCCAGCGACCTTAAATAACGCTTATTATTTATAGGTTTTAAAAAATATACTGAGGATAGTATATCTTTAAAGCGATATGCCTTAAATTTTAAAAACATAAATATAATTTCATTTAAATATTTTTCAATTAAAACATCCGCTATATTTTTAATATCCGAAAGTTTAGAAAAATCAAGAGAATAAACCTCATCTACAGAACTTTGCAAAAGGTCATTTATCGCAAACATTTCATAAGTTATATAGAAAAATTTATCCGATTTATTAACTTTTGGTAAAAAGTAAAGTTTTTCAACCAGTTTTTTTACGAATTGAGTTGTAATATTTAAAATTTTAAATGAATCTGTGATTTTAGGGTCATCAACAATATAATCAAAACCGGAAAAATACTCCCATATTAACTCTAAAGGTACGATATAGCCTATTTTATCAACCTTTTCTCCGTTTTCCTCAACTTCATAAGCAGTTGAAGAAAATCTGTACATAGAACCTTTTTGCTTTAAATAAAAATCGAAATTATTTGTAGGAGTAACAAACACTTCAAGTTTAGAACCGTTTCTTATTATTCTGAAATCGGTATTTTTAATAATATGGCTTGAATTTTGAAAAGTAGCCGAAAATTCATCCTCAACAAGCTGATATATTGTACTAATCATCAGCCTGAAATCTTTTTTTTCACATCCCACCGGATTTTCCGTAAGATTATGAAACATTTCATCTATATTATTTTTTTTGAAAGAAAATGCGAATTTATTATCTTTAACTGTTTCGGACGTCATTTCTACCCTCTAATCCACTCTCTGATAATATTATACACAAAACATAAAAAAATTATATTTATATGCGAATTTATACCTTTTTTTCGCAGCTTTTATTTGTCAATGCACAAACAGCAGAATCAGACCAAACATTTTCTACTGTTTCTACCATGTCAATAATGGTATATACCGGAAGTATTATTCCTAACAACCCCAAAGGAGCACCGATTGAGGACATTAAAGAAAGTGTCAGGAAGTAACATCCCATTGGTACACCGGCATTACCCACAGCAGCAAATACCGAGATAAATACCCACATAATCATTGTTAATGGTGTAAGTTCAAAACCTGCATTCTGCATAACAAATAAGGATGTAATTAAAATAAATGCGGCACAACCGTTCATATTAACAGTAGTACAAATAGGAAGTACAAATCTTGATACATTCTGATTTATGTTTAAATTTTTTTCTGCACAAGCCAGAGTTACGGGTAATGTTGCAACAGAACTTTTTGTAAAAAATGCAACAGCAAGAGCAGGTGACATTTTTTTAAACGTATCAATCGGATTAATTTTTTTTACCGATAAAAACAACGGAATTACAATTAACAACTGAATAAAGTTTCCTAATAGTACAACTGCCGTATATTTACCCAGTATTCCGATAACGGAGCCTGATGAAACCTGAGCAGAAAGTTCTGCCGCAAATGCTGTTATACCTATAGGTAATATAAAAATCAATCCTCGAATAAGCGTAAAAAGCAATTCTTGTAATCCATACAGAAGTTTTATAAGTACAGTCTTATTTTCTGTAGCAGGAACATAAGATAAACCAAGCCCCATTGCAGCTGCAATAATTATTACGGATAATACATTACCCGATATTAACGGTTGTATTATATTGTTTGGAATAATTGATAATATGTGGTCATAATAAGAAAGATTTTTAAGCTCGTTTAAACCGGAAGTATTACTTCCTTGTTCAATTACATTAATCGGCAGATTACCCGGAGTAAATGTTATATACAATAATAATCCTATTATAGCTGCCGAAAATGTCGTTAATAATGTGTATGTAATTGTTGACGCAAAAATTTTACCGGTATTCTTCTTTGCTCCAAGTTCTGATAAAGTTGTCATTACCGAAAGTGCAATTGTTGGTATTGCAACAAATTGAAAAAGACGGGTGAAAACAGTTGCTATAAACTTAAAGAATTCATTCAAAGGCTCGTATCCGCTGCATCCTAATAATGCTCCTATAATTAGAGCAGTAATCCATATATAAAATTGTTTGCCCCGATTTTTATTTTTATTGAACTGAATAAAAGTTTTTGCTGTTTCATCTAAATTTATATCTTTTGTTTCATTCGACATAACATTTCCTCTTTTTATAAAATATTATATATAAGTTTACAATAAAATTGGTCATTGATTTATATTATTACACCATTGAGAGTATTAATTAAGTAATGTAAATTAGAAAAAGAGCTAAATGCTTATGTGGTTTGTCAGGGAAAACAAAAACGCAGCACAACTGTATAAAGATTAATGCTTTTTATTCTTTTTCAAATTTTAGATTATTAACAGGTATAAATTTTATAAAACTTACAAAAATAAAAAAAACCGCTTTTGTTAAAGCGGTAAATAAGTGTTCTCTTTCCCTGTAAAATCTATTAATTGGAAGCCTCTGCAGATTTTGCGGCAGCTTCTTGTTCTGCTTTCAATTTAGCTTGAGCTTTCTTTGAAAGTTTTTGTGTTTCTTGTTTTTTATAATTTAAAGTACCATCATCCGTGCAGTTATCGATTAAATATTTAACCGTATCTGTAGGTTGAGCACCTTTTTTAACCCAGTCTAAAGCACTTGCTTTATCTAACTTCATTTCTTTCGTTTTTGGATTATAGAAGCCCAATTGTTGAATAGGTGCAGATTCTCTTTTTGTAGTAGAGTTTAGAACAACTATTCTGAATATCGGATTTTTCTTATATCCAAGTCTTCTTAATCTAATTTTAACCATTTTGGTTTTTACTCCATTTACTATGTGCAACTGTGTTTCTTAAACACTTCAGCCGCTGTAGTTACCGTTGTGCGAAAATTCAGAGTTGAGCAATTACATATCATATAACAGCCCGTACCTATCTTACCGCTGAGGATAACGGAACGTACAAACTTATGAAAACATAAACAAAAATAATAATCAAGATATTTTTTTTAATTTTTATATATTTATTTTTTAATAAAAAAAACGGGAATTGTATTCCCGTAAAAACTACGTAAATATAGATGCTTTTTTTCTTAACTGCAGTTCGCTGAAGATGCAGTACAACCTCCAAAATTGCCGCAATAACCGTTTTGACTAATACAACTATCGATTGTCCTACTATCATTAGAGCTTCCACATACCGCATTAGGATATGTCTGTATAAGACGTGTTTGACAGGCTGATATACAACTTGTACTCCAATTATACCCGCCGCAACATCCAAAAGAACCGGTGCAGGTCATATTATCCGAAATTTTTTCATTATATATAACAACAGAATCGTACAAACTAAGAATTTCTTGCTCATTTAGTCCTTCTATACAATCTAAATTCAAATTAATCTCCTCTCTATTTTATATTAATTAAATTTCCCCAAATAGTATTCTGACTTTTATTTATAAATTTATGACTACCTGAATATGGAGTGAATGTCAGTTCTTCAAAATATAATTTATTTTGGTATATCATCCAATCTACACGTACAAAAGAAAAATGATTACAGAGTTTTTTTGATAAATTAACGGATAATTTAATTAATTTATCAATTTTTATTTTAACAAGTGTTTCACTTGATATAAATATTTTTTCTATATTTTCAAAGTTTTCATTATAAATAGATTCAGTACTATTACCATAAAATTTAAATATAATATTTGGTCTTCCTGAAAAGCAATAAACTTGAATTGTGTGGCATTGTGCATTTATATTATCTCTCATCAGAGGTTCAATTAATATTTTGGGTTCTATATATTTGTCATAGCGAGGAACAACGGCATTTGAAGTGCCGTGGTGATTCGGCTGACTTTT
>CAJONH010000170.1 GCA_905235825.1 Candidatus Gastranaerophilales bacterium | reverse complement strand
GCAGGTGATTTCTTTGGTGTTACTGCTGCAGGTTCAATGGCAGGTTCACTTGGAACAGTTACCTTTTGTGGTTGTGTTGCAACAGCTTCGGGATTATATTCCCACTTTCCCGTTTCAGGGTTTAAAGTTGCATTATCATATTCTAAATTTCTTTTATCTATAATTTTATGCATTTCTGCCATATCATCGGCAGGTGATTTCTTTGGTGTTACTGCTGCAGGTTCAATGGCAGGTTCACTTGGAACGGTTACCTTTTGTGGTTGTGCTGCAGCTGCTTCGGGTGAAGATTTAATAACTCCGGCTCCTTCAGTTAAAGCGGTATAATCTTCTGCTTCAGCAACATGTAGATTATCTAAATTTGTTCCTGATTGTTCTATTGGTTTGGGAGTTTCTTTTACCGGACTTAATTTTGTTTCAACAGCAGTAACAGCTTCTTCACTAACATTAACAGGCTTTGAAACTGACGGAACATTTTCTGCTGCGGCTTCAGCTCCGCCTTTTGCTGCATTTTCAGCTGCATTTCCTGCTTTAGAAGCATTTCCAATCGCATTTCCTGCTTTTGCTGCTGAATTCATTGCACTATAACTTCCTCTGGCACCTGCTGCAGAAGCACCTGCTATTAATGCACCTCCGCCAACTTCTTGCCATGCCTGTTCAGCTTCTTTATCCGTCTTTGCCGTCATAGCATTATATATACCTTTACCGGCTTTTACGGCACCTACTGCTGCTCCTATCGTACCTAATGCAATTCCTGCGGGAGGGAACAATATACAAGCTCCTATTGTACCTGCTGTTAATAATGCTCTGCCTGCCGAAAAATCGCCATTTTCATCAAGAACCGTACTCTTAGCTAAATCAACAAGAGTATTTCCTGCACCTTGCAAAACATTTTTTGCGGCGCTGAAAAATCCGATACTGCCATCATCGTTACCGTCGGCAGGAACATCGGTACCTTTTTCGAGCGGCGAAGATGATAAAGTTATTTCATCTTTTTCCGGTTGCTGTGTTATCTTAGGTTGTGCGGGTGCTTGATTATATGAAGGAATACTTACTGTGTCGTTAGTATATAATACGGCATTTTGTCTTCCCGTACCGCCGACTTCACTTCTCCATCCGCCTTGATTATTTCCGTATATATTGGGATTTGAATCCATAACATTTCTTTTTAGTTGTTCGTATTCTTTACTTCCGTATTCAATTCCCATTCCTTTTAAATCATAATTGTTTTGAATTATAGCATCTAAACAATCATTTGCTTTTTCTCTCGAACCCCAATCCTCAACAGTAACATTTTTGTTTTTTTGATGCTGCTGTACATTAAAATTAGAGCTGTTAACTCCATTTACCATATATATCAATCTCCTTAAAGTAAAACACCGTATTAATATAAAAAAAGAATATAGAATGAAAATGTCACAATAGAGCAGAAAAAAACATAAAAACCTCTAATATGCAAATAATATTAAGTAAAAACTCATCTTTATAAATCTTAATAATTGTAAAGCAGGTACATTATAAGTTTAGTTTTTCCTATAATTCAAACGATTGCGAGGTCATACATTTTGATAATGTAATTTTTTTTAAATATGTTAAAATATAAATAGCTTAATATTAAAAGAGGGATAAAGATGAAAAAAATTATATATGCACTTATTGTTTTAACTTTTTGTACCGTAAATATTAATACAGAAGCAGTTGCGGCACCGGCATCGGCACCGGTAAAAAAGATAACGACAACGCTTCCCGTAAAACAGCCCGTTACTTTACCTGCCGGTCAAACAGTTTCTCCTGTTGCAATAGTCGATAATCCTTCTTTATATTTAAATAAAACAGTTTCATTTTCAGGCGAATTTGTTTCTTTTTCTTCCTTAGGGCTTGATTATAAGCCTGCTTTTCGTGATGGAACGAAATATATCGGTATTTTAATGAAACGTCCGGATGTAAAAGATCATACTATTCCTCTTTCTGAATTAAAAATGTTTATGACAAGAGAACTTGCCGAAAAGAATATCGATATAGATACAGGGGATACGTTTACTCTTACAGGAAAAGTATTTTCAACGGCTTTAGGTGATCCTTGGCTCGATATAACAGAATTTAAAATAACGAATAAAAAAACTAAGCAGGAACAGAAAAAATAGTTTATAATCAATCGGGAGTAAGTTGTGAAGGATAATAAAAAAGTTTATTTAACCGTTCATGGGCATTTTTATCAACCGCCGAGAGAAAATCCGTGGCTGGAAGCAATTGAAGCACAGGATAGTGCCTTGCCTTATCATGATTGGAATGAACGTATAGCAGCCGAATGTTATACTCCAAATTCTGTTGCTAAAATAGTTACTAACGAAAACAGAATTATGGATATTGTTAATAACTATTCATATATAAGTTTTAATTTCGGGCCTACACTTCTTTCATGGATGGAAAAATATTCGCCAAATTCATATCAGCGTATAATTCAAGCCGATATTGACAGTATCGCTTTAAATAACGGACATGGTAATGCAATGGCACAAGTATACAATCATATTATATTGCCGCTTGCAAATAAAAATGATAAATATACTCAAATTTTATGGGGAATAAAAGATTTTCAACATCGATTCGGAAGAAAGCCCGAAGGCATGTGGCTTGCTGAAACTGCCTGTGATAACGAAACATTGGAAGCTCTGGTTGATTGCGGTATAAAATTTACCGTTTTATCTCCATATCAGGCAAAAAGTATCCGTCCTATGAACGAAAATAGATGGATTGATGTCAGCTGGGGAAATATTGACCCTGCAAGAGCCTACAGGTATTATCTGAAATCAGATCGTTCAAAATATATAGATTTATTCTTTTATGATGGTGCTATTTCTAAATCTGTAGCTTTTGACGAACTTTTGACCGACGGAAATAAATTTATTTCAAGATTAAAAGAAGGTATAAGTGATTTTAGAGATTATAATCAGCTTGTAAATATTGCAACAGACGGAGAAAGCTACGGACATCATACAAAATTCGGAGATATGGCACTTGCTTATGTATTAAAAATCAGAGCAAAAGATGAAGGCTTTATAATAACAAACTATGCTAATTATTTGGCATCCGAACCTCCAAAATGGGAAGCTGATATTAAAAATGTTTCTTCGTGGAGCTGTTCGCACGGAGTAGGCAGATGGTGTGATGATTGCGGATGTTCAACCGGCGGAGGATACGGCTGGAATCAAAAATGGAGAAAACCATTGAGAGAAGCTCTTGATTATGTTCGAGATGAACTCATTAAAATTTTTGAGAAACATGCTTCCGTGTATTTTAAGGATATCTGGTATGCAAGAAATGATTATATAGATGTTATTTTAGACAGAAGCAAGACTTCAATAAAAGCATTTTTTAACAAACATCAAAAATATAAACTCGATACGGCAGAAACGGTTAAAGCATTAAAATTAATGGAAATGCAGCGTCAAACGCTTTTAATGTATACAAGCTGCGGTTGGTTTTTCTCTGAAATTTCAGGAATTGAAACGACTCAAATTATGAAGTATGCACTCCGTGCAATGCAATTAGCTCAAACATTTTCTGATAAAGATATTGAAGCTGATTTTAAAAAGATTTTGGCAAAAGCTCAAAGCAATATAAGAGGTTTTGGCACCGGTAAAGATGTATATGAAAAATTTGTAAAACCTGCTTCTGTTTCAATAAAACAAATTGCGGCACTCTGGGCTATTTCCTCAACATATAATCACTATGAAGATAAATCAAAACTATATTGTTACAATATCAAAAAACACTATTACAGACATGCTTCAAAAGGTTCAACGTCATTTCGCACAGGAAGAATAGAAGTACAATCGTCAATAACTCTTGAAAAATCCGATTTTTGTTTCGCTTCGCTTCAATTTGCGGAAGGTGATTTCCACTGTTCAATTAAACCTTATGATGAAAGTGAAAATATTTCGGAGTTATCAGCTAAATTAATTGATACTTATGTTAATCAGCCTGCTACAGAAATAATAAGAATGCTTGATAATGTATTCGGGAATGAATACTTTACGTTAAAAGATTTATTAATTGAAGACAGAAGCAATATTCTTTTAAATTCTCTGCACGATAAATTTAATAAGTTTGAAAATAACTACAGAGTTGTATATAACGAAGGAAAGAGCTTTATTAAACAGCTTATTAATCTCGGAATTGAAATACCTTCCGCTTATAAACCTGCTGCAATATACACGCTTTCTCAGGATTTTAATGAACTGTTTAAAAATTCAACAAGTATATATGATGAAAATATAATTCAGCGTGCAATTGAAATAAATGAAGAAGCAGTTTCATTCAAAATAGAAATAAATAAAGAACCGACAAATAAAGTTTTTTCGGAAGAAATTTTAAAATTGATATATAATTTTGTTAAAAATTTTGAAATTAGCAGGCTGAATAAAATTCTTAAATTATTTGAATATGCATCTAAATTACAGCTTAATATCAATATAGCAGAGGCACAAAACCTTTATTTTAACAAAATTTATATGCAGTTTACACAGCTTTTGGATTCCGTTTTAAAATCAAATGATAATCTTGAAGAAGTACGTGAATTTTTATTTTCACTTTTAATACTCGGGGAATATTTAAATATTAATACTGATTTTTATAAATCTTCTATATTAAAATTAACTTCTCCTAAAATTAAGATTACAAATTGATTGTGTAATAAATTCTTTGAAGCAAAATATTTTTAATCTCCATAAAACGGCTAATTCTTTGAAAAAGAATGTTGGGGATTAAAAATAGGATAAAATATTGTATAATTAATGCTATGAATGAATTATTTGAAATAAAAAATTTAAATATGTACTATCCTGTTACGGACGGATTAATAGGTAATATAACAGGATACGTTTATGCTTTAAATAATGTAAATTTGGATATATATAAAAATGAGATTTTAGGACTGGTAGGAGAATCAGGAAGCGGAAAATCAACATTAGGCAGCTGTATATTGAAACTAATTACACCGACATCAGGCGAAATTTTTTATGAAAGTGAAAATATCCTGAAAAAGAATAAAAAACAGCTTAAAGAGTTCCGTCATGATGCTCAATTAATTTTTCAAAACCCCTATATGAGTTTAAATCCAAGAATGAAAATCCGTGAGATATTAAAAGAGCCATTCATTATTCATGGAATAAAAGATAATGTAGATGAAAAAATAAAAAGAATTATAAATTTAACAGGAATGCAGGATGAAGTGCTTGACAGATATCCGCATGAATTTTCGGGAGGTCAGCGTCAACGAATTGCAATTGCACGTGCAATCATTTTAAATCCTAAATTTATTGTTGCGGATGAACCTGTTAGTGCTCTTGACGTAAGTATTCAAGCACAAATTGTAAATCTTTTAATTAATTTAAAAAAACACTTAAATCTTACAATGCTTTTTATATCACACGATTTAAGCATTATAAAATATATAAGTGACCGTGTTGCCGTTATGTATTTAGGTGAAATTGTTGAAACAGCGTTAAAAGATGAATTTTTCAATAATCACAAACATCCCTATTCTCAAGCATTATTGGATGCTGTTCCTGTTATATCCCAAAAAGAAAAATCTAAAAAGATTATTTTAAATGGAGATTTACCTTCTCCGAATAATCTGCCGAAAGGCTGTAAATTTCATACCCGATGTCCTTATGTAAATGAAAAATGCAAGGTCAGCATGCCTAATCTCAAGGAAATTTCCCCTGCCCACTTTGTAAGATGCTTTTTGTATGAGTAAAATGTTAAATTTATGGTAAAAAAGGCAAAATAAAATGCGACCTAGGCCGCATAAGTCAAGAAAGGAATGGTTAGACTATTAATTTAATATTATTATTACATATTGTTTTATAACGGGCAAAATTGTTAACAAATTTTAACAATTAAAATATTTTAAATATTTGCAATTTTACTGTTTTTTTGTAAAATAATGTGTGTTAATTGGACGATATATGATTTTCATAAATAACTTTAATTCTTATCATTTTGATGTTTTTCGATGTTGCTGATGTTGTGTTAGCAAGTGAGCACTTTGCAGGCAGAGTGCGAAACCGGATTAGATATATTGCAGGTTATTAAAAATGAAAGGATTTAATATGAAAATTTATAAAAATATAACCGATTTAATAGGTAAAACACCATTACTTGAATTAACAAATACAGAAAAAATTTTAAATCTTGAAGCAAAGATTTTGGTAAAACTTGAATATTTCAATCCTGCAGGCAGTGTGAAAGATAGAATTGCCAAGGCAATGATAGAAGATGCGGAAGAAAAAGGACTTTTAAAAAAAGGTTCGGTTATAATTGAGCCGACAAGCGGAAATACGGGAATAGGTCTTGCTTCTATTGCAGCTGCTAAAGGATATAAAATAATTTTAACAATGCCTGAAACAATGAGTATAGAAAGACGAAATTTGTTAAAGGCTTACGGTGCCGAAATTGTTTTAACCGAAGGTTCAAAAGGTATGAAAGGTGCAATTGAAAAAGCTGATGAATTGGCAAAAAATACACCTGACAGCTTTATTCCGGGACAATTTGTAAATCCTGCAAATCCGGCAATGCATAAAAAAACAACAGGTGTTGAAATTTGGGAAGATACGGATGGTGTTATTGATATATTTGTTGCAGGTGTAGGTACAGGCGGAACAATTTCGGGAACAGGAGAATATTTAAAATCCCAAAATCCTCAAATTAAGGTTGTTGCAGTAGAACCTGCTTCATCTCCCGTTCTTTCAAAAGGAGTATCCGGTTCGCATAAAATTCAAGGTATTGGTGCAGGGTTTATTCCAGATACTTTAAATACTAAAATATATGATGAGATTATTCCCGTAGAAAATGATGATGCGATGAATTCAGGTAAAAATATTGCAAGACAGGAAGGTATTCTCGTCGGAATTTCATCGGGAGCAGCAATTTATGCTTCAATAGAACTTGCAAAAAGACCTGAAAATAAAGGTAAAACAATTGTTGCACTTCTCCCTGATACGGGTGAAAGATATTTATCAACACCTATGTTTTCGGATCAGTAATTTTTAACTTAAGAAGCTGTCTAAAAAGTCTGATTTTTGAGATTCTTCAGCTTGCAGCCTCAGGATGAAGTATTGTCTAAAATTTAATTACAGCAGCCATTCTGAACCGACGACATTTTAGGGTGAAGAATCCCTTATTTGTCAAAAATTAGACTTTTTTGGACAGTTTTTTAAATTTGTGTGAATTTTGTAATTTTATACTGACTATTGCTTACATTAAATCAATCATAGAATTAATTCTAATAAGTTTTTCAAGCTGGCAGTTTTGAAGTTTTAAATTTATTATTTGTTGTATATCTGACAAATTTTCTTGTTTATCGGGAAGTAAAAGTTCAATCGGCGATGTGTTAAATACTTCACAAATTTTATCAATTGTTTCACCTGTAGGTAAATATTTATTGTGTTCAATATTTCTGTATCCTTGAACACTCATACTTATTTTACCTGCAAATTCTTCCTGCGTTAATTTACTTTTTTCTCTAAGTCTTTTTATTCCGTTTGTTATTTGTTTTTGGTAACTCATGTTAATAATTGTTACTTATTTTTATAAAAAATAAAACTAATTATATAGACAAATAACTACTATATATGATATAGTATAGCTATAAAAATTTCAGTAAAAAACTATATTATACGTAGCATAGGAATTGTTGACGGCATAGCCGGTATAGCAATTTCAAAACGATGGGTATTATGCCCGTCTTTTTTTAAGGTAAATACAATGAAAAACATATTTAAAAATTTATTTCAAGACGGAATAGGTGAACTGCTGTGGGACTATTACTTTCTCAAAGATTTAGATGAAAGCGAATATCCAAAGTATTTAGCAAAGCTGTTTTATATGAATACGGGAGAGAAACTGCCGTTGAAGTATGATTTTAAAAATAAATCGTGGATTATTGATAAGAAAAGATGTAAAACATTTAATCAGAAAATACAATGGATAAAACTATACGGTATAACTGATTTAATGAGAAAATGTACGAATAAAGTTGCAGTAAGAGATTATGTTGCTGAAAAGATTGGTGAATATTACTTAAAACCTGTTTTGCAGATAATCCCGTCATTAAATT
>CAJONH010000169.1 GCA_905235825.1 Candidatus Gastranaerophilales bacterium | reverse complement strand
TTCTTCTTCTAAACTTGACATTCTTGTATTTTATGATGTATACTTTATTAGCACCACTGCTATAAAAGCACTATCGAATAGATATTTACTTCTAAGTAAACTTGTGAGCTTAAATAATGAAAAACATAATACAATTTTTAAGAAAAAATGATATCGGTAAATCGCTGTGGGAGTATTTTAAAGTTTAAAACTATATTTACGTAGCACGGGATTGTCATAATCCCGCTTTTTTTAAGAATTTCAGAATCAAAACAAATTTAAATAATTGTATTTACAGAAATGAATAAAAAGGAAAAACATGTACGAATTTTCAGTTCCAATGCCACTTTATAAAGAACATTTTGATAAACTTACATCAATAAATAAAGAAGTTAAAAAAAGCAGAATTACAAGTTTATATTTTTCGATGCCTACTAATTCTATTGATTTTACGGGTTTTGAACAAGATAGGATAAAGTGGAATTTTGATACTTCTTTTGAATTTTGGAAACCTTTAATTGAATTATCATTAAATAACAATTTTGATTTCATTTATGTTTTAAATTCGCCTGTTATTCATTATGAACATCAAAAAGAATTATATGTAAAACTAGAAAAATTAGATAAATTAATAAATAATTTAAGGATATTGGGAGCAAATAAAATAAGAGTTTGCAATCCTCAATTAATCGGATACTTAAATAAAAATTATCCCGATATTGAATTATATATTTCAACATCAACCGAAATAAAAGTTATAAAAGAATATTCAAATTTATTTTCAGAATTTAAAAACATTAAAAATTGTGTACCATCTTGGGATGTAAATAAGAATTTTAAACTATTAAATAATTTAAGAATAAAATTCCCGTATATAGAAATAGAATTAATGGTAAATGAAGGATGTTTACCCGGATGTCCCTTTCGAGGTATCCATAACAACTGGTCAAATATAACAACAGATTGTAAATATTCAGAATATTTTTATACGAAAGAATTTATTACAAAAAATTGCGGTATAAAAATAGATAATAATTTGGCATATTATTTTGCTAATACTAATGTAATTTATCCTTGGGAAATAGATGAGTATTATAAATTCGGAATTAATAATTTTAAACTTGTTGGAAGAAATTCTCCTGAATTTATGAGCGGAAAATATTTTAATTATTATAAACACTATTTAAATGGAATTGATGATATAAAAAACATTTTAAATTTGCCAATAAGATATTTTAATCATTATCATTTAAATAACAAAAGTATAAATTATTTGATTAAAGAAATAAAACCATATTTAACAGATATAAAACATTTTGTAAAACACGGGCATTTATGTTCTTCGATTTGTGGCAATGAATGCAATTATTGCCGCAAATCTGCTGAAAAAATACAAAGATTTTTTAACGTAAAAGAAAAAAAAGAAATGAAAAGAACAATAAGTATGTGCAAAATATAATTTAGATAAGTTCAGCAAGACAATTAAAATGTTTGTTTATCTTAAAAATACTTCTGTTTTAAGGGTACCATTATATCAATAAATCGATTTAATTTCTGCAAACTCAAACTTAAATACACTCGTAAAAGTGAGCATAATTGTAATGAAGAAAACTAGAACTGTTTCTTCCTCGACTTCTGCACCAATTTAAACTCCAATAAACACACTCGCTATTAAGCATGTATCGATAATATGTACAAACAGTATCACTACCATCTATAGCACAACATTCATCAATGTGATCCGCTAAATGCACATCACCTCCAAATTCTATAATATCTTCATAAATAGCTATTGTGTCTTGCGAATTTAGTTCTTCAATTTCTTTAAAATTCAATGTTATTACTCCTTTTTTATATTCCAATCCAATTACCTAACTTTTTATTCCATTTTTTATCAAATTGACTAAAACCCGAGTATGGTGTAAAAGTTAATTCTTCAAAGTATAAATTATCTTCAAACAAAATCCAATCACTCCTTACAAATTTAAAGCATTCTGCAAGTTTTTTACTTAAATCAACTGTTTGTTTTAATATTTTATCAGCATTAATTTTACACATAAATTCTTTGTCTTCATCCTTCAAAACCAAATCAGAATATGAAAAATCTTTATTGTATGTGCAGATTTTTAAATCTCCTTCAATATGAATATCTACATAAATTTTAGGAATTCCGTTAAAACAATATATTTCTATATACCGTTTTGCTTGTATGAAGGGTTCAATTAATATTTTGGGTTCTATGCCTCTGTTTTTGTCTTGACATCCCTTTCTCTCGGGCAAGTTGTTCACTTCGGACTTTGTCCTGTCGTTCACATTGCCCTCACTTAATCGAGTTCGCAC
>CAJONH010000168.1 GCA_905235825.1 Candidatus Gastranaerophilales bacterium | reverse complement strand
TTTGCATTGCAGGCTATTGCCATTGCTATAATAACTCTTTGACGCATACCGCCCGAAAATTCCCGAGGATATGCTTTTAAACGTTCTTTTGCATTGGGAATTTTAACCTGTTCGAGAACGTCAACAGCTGCTTTTTCCGCTTCTTCTCCTTTTAAATTGCGGTGTATTTCCATAACTTCTTTAATTTGAGAACCTATTGTATATAACGGATTTAATGAGGTCATAGGGTCTTGCGGTACAAGAGCTATTTCCTTTCCCCTGATTGTACGCATTTCATTTTCGTTTAATAACAGTAAATTTTTATTGTTATATATAATTTCTCCCGAAGTTATTTTTGCATTAGAAGGCAGTAAATTTAAAACCGACATTGCGGTTATTGTTTTTCCGCAGCCTGACTCTCCCACAAGAGCAAGCATTTCTCCCTCATTAAGCGTAAAACTCACGTTATGAAGTGCTTTATATTCCCTTCCGCTTATTTTAAAACTCAAATTAAGATTTTTTATATCTAATATACACATAAACAAATATTATCCTATGTATAAAATAAAAGCAATCAGATTATACGGTTATTTTTTCATCGACTCATATTTTAAAATAATCACAGGATAAATTAATGTTATAAATACACCTAAAAACATTGATATTAAAAGTGCAAGTTTAAAATTAACAGGATTTGAATAAATATATCCTATAACAAATTTTAATAATATAATTACGCTGATTGCACCGATTATTCCCCTTGTTATTTTTGATTTTAAACTCCCCTTGTGAGAGTCAAAACCGGTAAAACGACGGCATAAAAAAGCACCGTTTATTGTTCCGATTGAAAATCCGATGCAAATTACCGCTGAATATATTGAACTATGAGGATTTACAAGCATTTTACCTTCCATATAATCTATAGGATAATTATTAAAATAACAAATATATATTAATGCGAGAAAAGATAATAAATCAAAAATTGCAATAAGATATAAATATCTGTTTTTATTTTTTTCAGCCCAATTTATTAAAGCATTCATCCAAAAAACAAGAATTAATCCGAGAGTTAAACCTGCTGCTACATCCTGAGGAGTGTGAACACCGAGCCACATACGGGAAAATCCCACACTAAGAATTACTGCGATTAATGAAAAACAAACGGCTTTATTTTTTCCGTAAATATAAGCAAGACCGCCGAGGACGCTGCAAGCGGTTGAACTGTGTCCGCTGGGGAAGGAATATCCTTTAGCGGCAGTTATTGCAAGTTCCACCGGATGAATTTTATCACTCAAAACCCACGGACGATAAACGCAAGCAAGCATTTTAAAAAATTGCGACAAAAACAGCTGAAATCCGAACATTGAGCATAAGTATATACCCGACTTTGTATCGACACACCAGTATATAATTGAACAAATTAAAACGGGAAGCCAAATTTCGCCTAAAATCGTTATTGATAGAAAGGCTCTGTTTAAATATTCAAAATGCTCGGTTCTTATATTTTGCAACAACATTAAAAAATCAATCTGCGGATTAATCCAATTACTGTTTGATAAAAATTCAATCATTCTTCAATCACCCATTTTTCCAGTATATCCTGACTGATACCGTCCAAAAATCTCGACGGTTTAGATAAAACCATGCCCGTCGAATAATCAAACATATCAATGGGATAGGTTATAAAAAGATGAGTTTTGGCTCTGGTAACAGCAACATACATAAGTCTTAATTCTTCATCAAGTTCTTCCGTGGAATTAAAAGAATATGTCGAAGGAAATCTGCCGTCTACGGCACCGAGTATAAATACGGCTTTATATTCCAGTCCTTTTGCACTGTGAATTGTTGAAAGAGTTAAAAATTCATCCTTATGAGAGCCTTCTTCAACGTCGGTAATTGATGTATCAGGCGGTTCAAGTGCCAAATCACTTAAAAAGTCTTCAAGACTCGTGTATTTTTCGCTTAATGCAAGAAAATGTTCCAAGTCTTTCTCTCGTTTAGTATAATCATCATACTTATCTTTTAAAATAGGTTCATAATATTTTATAACGCTCTGAACAACTTTTTGAGGTGCAAAAATATCTTTTTGATTGATATTTATAAGCTGAGAAAGTTTAATAACCGCTTCGGGGTTCTTTAAGGGAAGTTTTTGATTTTGTATATCTTTATTTTCTGCAAGAACGGGTAATAATTTATTCGCCGTTGATGAACCTATTCCGTCCAATAAAAGCAAAATTCTTGTATAGCTTATAATATCCGAAGGATTGAGAATAACTCTTAAATGAGCAATTATATCTTTAACGTGTGCTGCTTCAATAAATTTCATACCGCCGAATTTTTTATAAGGTATACCTTTTTTTGCAAGTTCAATTTCTAAATTATAAGTCATTCTTGCACTTCGAGCCAGAACACAAATGTCATTGAGCTCGAGATTTTCTTCTTCCGTAAGTTCAAGAACCCTTTGAGCTATAAATTCTGCTTCGGTTTTCATATCACCTGCACTTATAAGTGCAGGTTTAACAGGATTTTCTATAGTTGAAAAAAGAGTTTTGGTATATTTTTCTTTTGCCTTTAACAGAATTTCATTCGCAAGCGATAGTATATTTTGCGAACTTCTGTAATTTTGTTCAAGTTTTATAATTTTAGTATTTTCAAAAATTTGAGGAAAATTTAAAATATTTTTAAAATTAGCACCCCTGAATGAATAAATACTTTGAGAATCATCACCAACCGCCATTACATTATTATGCTCACTTGCAAGCAGTTTTATTATTTGAGCTTGAATTGTATTTGTATCCTGATATTCATCAACCATTATAAATTTATATTGATTTGAAAGTTTTTTTCTTATTTCGGAATTTGATGCTAAAAGAGTTTTTAAATACAAAAGTAAATCATCATAATCAAGAATGGAATTTTTTCTCTTATATAAATTATACTCTTGAATAATTTCGTTTATTTTTTCCGTGCAATGGGAAAATTGAGAATATTCGGATTCAATAATATCCGACGAAGGAATATTTTTATTCACTGATTTTGAATAAATGTCAAGTATTGTTCCTTTTTTGGGAAAACGCTTTTCCTGCTTTCCTATTATGTTATTTCTTATATGCTGTATAATATCTTCCGAGTCAACTCTGTCTGTTATTGTAAAATTATTTTGAAGTTCTAAAAATTGAGAATATTTTCTTAAAATAATATTTGCAAAAGAATGAAAAGTACCGCCTGCGACCTGTTCGCATCTTGAATCAAGAACTATTGAGGCACGTGAAAGCATTTCATAAGCTGCTTTTTTTGTAAAAGTTAAAAGTAAAATATTATTAGGATTAACACCGTCTTCAATAAGACGAGCGACACGATATGTAAGCGTTTTTGTTTTACCGCTTCCTGCTCCTGCTATAACAAGAATTGCACCTTCTTTTTGAATAACTGCTTCTAATTGAGCAGAATTCAATTCCTTCTCATAATCGATTTTATAAGAAGAAATGGTCTGAACCCTTTTAAGCGTATACTTTTTTACGGTTAAATTTTCCATAAATACTTATTTTATTTGTTTTTCAATAAGCTCTGTTATATCATCACAGCCTAACACAACAACAGCTTTAGAAAGAACAATATCATAATGATTTTCTTTTGCAGCAGCACTTATTTGAGATGTAACATCCGCATTTACGATTTTTAATTTTTTCTGAAAATCTTTAGTTATTTCTTCTTTCTTTTCTTCAAATTCTTTTTCATACCTCTTAACTAATTTATCTTTTACATCTTTTGAATCAGGCTTTTCAATTTGTTTTTTTACGTTTTTTAACCATCTTTCAAGTTCTTTATTTTTTTTATCGTATTCTGTTTTTAATTTTTTAACGAAAGAAGATTTTGCAACAACCCTGTCTACATCAATCATTGCTATTCGAGGAAAGGAAACCGTATTATTTTCCGCTGTATTTCCCTGTTGTTCTTTCTTATTCATAACTTAATATTCCCTAACTATAATAATTCAATATAATTTTATTATATAGCAGATATGAAAAAATAGTATAAATTTTTAAATTCATCAAATTTTTTTAGCTTTAGTTTTTTTTATTGACTCAAAATTTTTTATTAAATTTTGCATTATATTGTAATAGCAATCAAGTTCTGCATCGTTTAGCGAGCATAATAATTTCGTAAATTTATCCAGTTTTTCATTTACTTTCTCTTTTGAATTAAGACCAAAATCTTTTAATGTTAAATTTAAAACCTCTGCAATATTTAAAAAAACCGGAAGAGAAGGTAACGACTTACCCAGTTCTATGCAAGAAAAATGCTGCGGAGTTATTCCTATTCTTTCGGCAAATTCTTCCTGAGTATATCCTGCTTTTACTCTTTCTGTTTTGATTTTTTCGGAAATATACGTTTTATTTATTACCATACATATACCTTTTCCTAATTGATACAATGCTTTAGTTCATTTTTTAACAATATACATCTTTAGTTTTTTAATAAACTAAAGATGTATATTGACAATAATTTGAATTTATTGTTAAATACAAAATATGAAAATTCTAAGAAATATAGTTGATTATATGAAAGAAGACAGAATAGGTAATCCACCGTGGGATTACTACTTCCTCAAGAATTTAGACGAAAAAGAATATCCTAAATATTTAGTAAAGCTGTTTTATCTTAATACGGGAGAGAAACTTCCGTTGAAGTATGATTTTAAAAATAAATCGTGGATTATTGATAAGAAAAAATGTAAAACGTTTAATCAAAAAATTCAGTGGATAAAACTATACGGTGTAACTGATTTAATGAGAAAATGTACGGATAAAGTTTTAGT
>CAJONH010000167.1 GCA_905235825.1 Candidatus Gastranaerophilales bacterium | reverse complement strand
ATATATTTTTCAACATTATATACCGCCAAAACAATTGAAAATGCCGGCATTATACGGCAACTCCGTGTTCCAGCTCGTACTCTACCGCACACTGTTGATATTTTACCGATTTAAAATGTAAATTCATATCGTGATATAAATTACTTAACTGCCACAACATTTTTGCTATCGAATCTTCTTTATATCTGTCAAATTGATTACAATATTTGTCATAAAGTTCATAAGCTCTATCAAAATCGTTAGAATGTATGTAATCATCTAATATATTTAAATAAGCCTGTTCACAATTTTCATTAAGTTCTATAGCTAATTCATTTATTGGCATATTATATTCATTCAGACTCAATTCATAAGAAATATTATTTTTTATATTTATAATTTTACTTTTATAATCTTCATCCGTATCATCATGAGAGTTAATGTAACTGATAATTATTCCTTCCAGTTTTTGGAAATATTCATTTGCATATAAAACAGCTTCAAACATTTTATATTGATTAAAATATGAAATTATTTGAGAAAGAGCTTTAAATCTATCAAAAAGTTTGATTAAGTAAGAACAATTATCATCATCGGAATTTATAAGCATTTCAAAACAAGATGCCTGTTCATCCAACATTCCGACATTCGCAAAAACGGTTATTAAATCGGAATAGACATAAGAAACACTTCCTATTTCGAGTAACCGAGAACATGCCTTATGAAGTATTTCATCAGCTGTATTGTAATCAATGTCTTTAGATACATAAAGATTTTTACCGCAGAGAGCTAATGCCGTATCATAATATTCTATTGATTTTTCAATATTAAATAATTCCTGTGTTTCATTATACAAACAATGTAATTTACGGGCATAGCTAAAATAATCTTTCCAAGATTTAATATCTTGTTGATTAAAATATTCTTCCATATAATCACAAGATTTTTGATAAAGACATACTTTTTCAAACAAATCCGATAAATTTTTATTTTCTTCAGGCAGATTATTTTCACTATCCGAATAATTTTCCAATAAATCTTTAGCAATATCTGTTTGATTTAATTCAAATAAGCAGAATAAATATTTTTTCAAAATATCGCCTGATAGCTCACTTATTTCGGCTAATGAGGCAAAACAGCAGCAAGCAAGAGTATAATTCCCGTTTTCAAAATTTTCAATACCTTTTTTGCTGATAAGTGTTTTGAATATATTTTGAGAATTTTCTTTTTCTTTTTCTACAATACCTTTGTCCGGAAAATTATTTAATAAAACATCCAATGTTATTTTATATTTTTGGTAAAATGAAACAGCTTCAACAATACTGTTCTGTTCCAACAAGCTAACCCAAAGCGTACGTTTGATTTTTGTTTTTAAAAATGAACTACCCATAAAATTAATAATACCATATTTAATAAAAAAATCAACAATTTCCGCAAAGTGTTTGAAGACAGCCATTAATCTTATATGGTTTGGCTCTTGCCGCTTCTTGAAACTTATGTTCACAGAGTAAGACGCTTTTTAAAGTCGCTTATCATAAATTTTTGTTCGGATGGTTTTTTAGAGCATTTTGTAATGCTATTTCCAGTGTTGCAACTTTTCTTTCCAATGCTTCTTTATCATCTGTATCCATTTCATTTTGCTGTGATAGCTTTTCGTTTTTTCTCGCATAAAATTCAATTTGACTTCTATATAATGATTTGTTTACAAATGAATGAATTATTCCCGTAAAAAGCCCGATTAAGTATAAGGTTATTATTAAAAATGCCGTATTAATTTCGTAAAATCGGGTATTTGGCATAAGAGCGATATTTGTTGTGTTTGAAATGTTTACATAACAGAAGTAAATTACGGCTGTAAAAATAATTATTTGAAAAGCGGCAGTTATGTATTTTTTCATATTAAACTCCTTAAATATCTTAAAACTTTTTCTATATCCTCATCGGGATGTATTTCAAGATTAATTATATCATCATTTTTCAGTGCGGTAAATTGTAATTTATATGCTTGAAGCACCTGTTCAGTTGTTTTTACTTTGAATTTTTCTTTATTATAAAGGCTGTCATTTACAATCGGATGATTAATATGGCTTGTATGTACTCTTATTTGATGCGTACGTCCGGTTAAAAGAGTAAATTCAACGTAAGTAAACCCTTTAAACGTTTCAATTACTCTGTATTTTGTAATAGAAGGCTTTCCGTCTTCAATTACATCCATTTTTTCGGGATTTTTAATGCTTCGTCCTATCGGGAAATCAATTACCCCTTCCTGTTCATTAAAATTTCCTTTTACTACGGCTAAATATTTCCTTACAGCCGTTTTTTCCTTAATTTGTTTTGTTAAAAATTCGTGTGAAGTATTATTTTTTGCTATTAAGAGCAATCCTGATGTATTACGGTCAAGCCTGTGAACAATTCCGGGACGCATCATTCCGTTTATATCGGATAATCCTTCATAACCGTATTTATACAGAAGTGCATTAACAAGGGTTCCTGTTATTTCCTTTGATGTGGGATGTGTAAGCATATTTTTCGGCTTATTTATAACCAAAATATCGTTATCTTCATATATTGTATCTAAGGGAATATTTTCGGGCTTTATAATAAGAGAGTCTTCCTCGCTGAGTATAACCGTTATTTTGTCTTCTTTTTTTACTTTGTATGAATTTTTTTCAGTCTTGTCGTTAACTAAAACCTGATTTTTTTTTATTAAATTTTGAATTGATGAGCGGGAACCCAGAATATTTTGTTCATAAAGATACAAATCAATGCGTTTGTTTTCTTCACAATCAGAAATATTGAAAATATATTTTTTTTCCATTATTCTGTCCGATGATTAGTTAATATTGATAATACAAGCATCAATGCACCAATAACAATCATTATATCCGGAACATTAAACACGGGGAAATCTTTAAAAAACGTAAAATAAACGTAATCAACAACAAAACCGTTATGAATTCGTTCAAATGTATTAAGTGTCATACCGGCAGATAATAAAGACATTGCAGAAACCATCGATTGTGTAAGTTTTGATGTTTTAGCAAGAACAATTGCCGTAATTATAATTGTACAGACTACCGCTGCAATGATAAGTGCATTTGCTTTATCCGTAAAAAGATTAAAAGCAGCTCCCGTATTATGAACTTCGTAAAAAGATAAAAAAGGCGTTTTTATTTCGGCAAATCCGTTCTGTGCAAGCCTGCTTAAAACAAGTTCTTTCAGTTTTACCGAAGCTAATGATAAAATTCCCCATAAAACAAAATAATAAATAGTTTTACCTGTGTTATTCAGCACAATCCACATCCTTTGATACTTCGGCATAAGGAATTGTATTTATTCTTTTCATAGCAAAAGCCATGCCTGTCATATTAATATTTACCTGCGGAGGTTCAACTTCTGCTCTTGTAAGAGCTATAGATACGGTAGTGTATTCATTTTTATTATCTTTATTTGCTGTTAAAACTCTTGCAAGTTTTTCGCTTTTAATTGCTCTGAAAATATCTTTATTTTGTTCTTGAGGGAACATTATTCGTTCATTAACAATAGAACCGAGGGCAAATGAACCGTCGGGAGTATTTGCGGAAATTGAAACTTCGTACTCGGAACCTGCCGGTACACAAGCAGGAGCTGTAATTTCAATATTCATATTTTTTGCTTCACCGTACTTCATTGTAACTTCTTCGGAAAGAACTTCCGTTGCCTGTATTTTCCATTTATTACCTTCTTTTATAAGGTGGTCAACATAGTCTATTTCAGAGTATACATTTCCCGTATCATTAATTTTTTCGGAGAGATTATCCGTTTCTGCCGTAGCCGTTTCATGGGCTTTAACAATTGCATATTTGCCCATAATTTTAATTTTTTCAATTTCGGTTGTGTATTTCATGTTTTTATAAGAACCTGAAGCCATCTGCATCATTTTAAAAACGGTATCTTTATCAAAACCGTCGTTATTTACAAAATTTTCGCAATACATTTCTTTTAGTTTAGCGAAATTATTTCTTTCCGAATAATGATTATATTTTTTTATAAATGAATGTATTTGTGCTTCGGGAGATTTTTGAAATTTATTTTTTAAGCTGACTCTTTTTATTATTTCAGCTTCCGAGTATTCGCAATTATTTGTATCAACCTTAACTTCGGTTTGTGCATTAATTTTTGGAACAGCGGGTGCTGCAACTGTTTTTTGAACATTCAGACAAAAAATTGCAGTTAAAATAATCAAACACAAAAAATTCTTTTTATTCATTTATTTTCCTCTCTGTTGCGATACTTTATACATAAACAAAAATCAGCAGATACGAGCATTAAGTTAATGACATAAAGCCAAAAAACAATATCGGGAGAATTAAGTATTTTATTTATCATACCTGCAATATATCCCAAAATAATGAGAATTAAAAACAGCCGGCTTTTACCCTTTACTGACTTTGTTTTATAAGTTTTCATTACGGCAAACGGCCAGCTTGCACCGAAGCAGATTAGCATAATTGCTTCAAAAATGCTCATTGATTGTATTTGAAAACTTTGTATTAACAACTCAATCATCATTCTACCTCGTTACATTATATTTTATCATAAAATATTTTTGTGTATTATTTTGTTTTAATTTATAATTGTTTTGTAAAGATAGGGATAAAATTATGTTAAAGTATTTTAAAGGTTCATTTTTGGTTACCGTAATCGGTTTAATTGCAGCTTATTTGTGGGGGCATTACATGCACGGCAATGCAATGATGTCTTTATTTGTCGTAGTATTTCTATCCATATTGGAGGTTACACTCTCTTTTGATAATGCAGTTATTAATGCTGTAAAACTTGAAAAAATGAATGAAAAGTGGAAGCATCGTTTTATTACGTGGGGCATATTGATTGCCGTCTTTGGCATGCGGTTATTGTTTCCGATATTAGTTGTTGCGGTATTTGCCAAATTATCCGTTATAGAAGTTGCTCAGCTTGCCTTTTATAATGTTGATGAATATACTAAACATCTGCACGAAGTGCATGCCCCGTTGGTAACTTTCGGCGGAGCATTTCTGTTTATGATATTTTTCTCATACTTTTTTTGTCCGGATAAAGATTGTTATTGGCTCAGCTGTTTTGAAAAACCAATGCAGAAACTTACCTGTGTGAAATATATTGATGTTGTTTTTGTACTTATCTCATTAATGATTTTACAGAATTTCATTCCGGAAAATCAGAAACTTTCGGTGATAATGGCAGGTTTTACCGGAGTGATAACATATCTTGCAGTTGACAGCATAAGCAGCCTGCTTGAAAATATAGAAAAGAGAAAAGCTCAGGTTATGGGAACAACAGGTAAACTCGGTTTTATAGGCTTCTTATATCTTGAATTAATTGATGCATCTTTTTCTCTTGACGGTGTTTTAGGTGCATTTGCAATAAGCAAAGATATTATAATTATCTGTATCGGACTTGCAATCGGTGCAATGTTCGTTCGTTCATTAACAATTTATATGGTAGATATGAAAACATTAAAAGAGTTTATATTTTTAGAACACGGAGCACACTGGGCGATAGGTTTTCTTGCACTTATTATGTTTATAAGTACAAGAATTGAAGTTCCTGAGGTAATAACAGGCGGAATAGGCTTATTATTCGTCGGCAGTGCCTTTATTTCTTCAATAATTCACAATAAGAAAAACAAGGAGATTGAATCGGATTGATAAAGAAAAATTTTATAGTAGAATAAATTTATACACAAAGATGAGGGATTTTATATGAAACTAATGGAAGGCAAAAGAGGCGTTATTTTTGGTGTTTCAAACACTCATGGTATTGCCTACGGTATAGCAAAACAATTGTATGAAGCAGGTGCCGAAATAGCATTTACTTATGCGGGGGAAGTTATGGAAAAAAGAGTCCGCCCCATAGCCGAATCTATGAATGCAAAAATAATAATGAACTGTGATGTTACAAAAGAAGAACAGGTCAAAGCTGTTTTTGCCGAAATAGAAAAAGTATACGGTAAAATCGATTTTGTTGTACATGCCGTGGCTTTTGCTAATCGTGAAGATTTGACAGGCGAATTTATTAATACGTCAATTGAAGGCTGGAATTTAGCAATGGGTGTAAGTGCATATTCACTTGTGTCATTGGCAAGAAATGCAAGACCTTTAATGAATCAAGGGGGTTCAATGCTTGCTTTAACCTACTTGGGCAGTGAAAAAGTTGTTGCAAATTATAATATTATGGCAATAGCAAAAGCAGCTCTTGAAGCCTCAGCAAGATATCTGGCTGTTGATTTGGGTAAAGACGGTGTAAGAGTTAACTGCTTATCCTCAGGTGCTGTAAAGACTTTGGCCGCATCAGGTATCGACGGTTTTGGAAAAATGTTGAAGGCAGCAGTAGTAAAGGCTCCTTTAAAAAGAAATGTTACACTGGAGGATGTCGGTAAAACAGGTTTATACCTCTTATCTGATTTGTCTTCAGGTGTAACAGGTGAAGTAATTCATGTAGATTGCGGATGTCATGCCGTTTACGCTTCTGCAGAAGAAATGGAACTTGTTACAAAATAATAATAAGAGTTCACATCAAGTCAGACAATAGTCTGACTTGAAATTATCAAAACTGTAAAGATTGAGTTTAAAGCAGAGTAAACAAAAGTTGCTCTGCTTTTTATTTGTTAAGTAATATTGTAAATTTTTTCTGATTTTATATCACTTATTTTTAAAATTTTTATTTATAAATATTAGATAAATGGGAAAGATTGTATGATAAATGTTCTCGCTTCAATAGCAAGTGTACCTAAATCACTATGCGGTATTTCTAAATCTGAATATATGCGTCATTTTGGTTCATTAACAAAAAGTTTACCCGATTCATTTAATAATAAAACACATCAAATTCAAAATTCAGATATCGGAAAAAATATTGCAATGGGGCTGGGTGTTGTCGGATTAGTTACGGCAGCTGCAATAAAAACATTTAAACCTTATCAAATTAAGCAGTTTGCCGAACATATAGATTTTCGTGAAGCAAAAAATATTTATGAAGCAAAAAAATTTGCACGTGATAACTTCGGTATAAAACTTGAAGCTGATAATGATTTATTTACGGCAAATATGATAAATGAAGTATGCACCAATGTCAGTAATAAAATGAAAGGGAAATTATCTTTACCTCAAAAAATAGTTGTTCAGGATGAAAATATGATAAATAAATACGGCAGAAAATGCAGAGGGGAATATAATGTTAGCAATGACACCATATATATAAATAAACAGACAATTGCAGGTAAATATACCATTCCTGATACAGGAGAAAAAATTTCACTTTCAAAATGGTTAAACGGTTTAGCTGAAAGAGGAAGCAGTTATAGTAAAATTAAAACCGATTGGGAAAACAGCCCGTATTCGTTCCAGCAATATGCTCTGTTTAGAATGAAGCATTGTATAGCACATGAAATAGGACACTGTAATCACTTTAATTTAAATAAAACGGGTTATTGGATGAGTGTTGCAAGAGGAAAAGAATTTCAAACAGAAATAAATAAACCTGAAATAAAAGAAGTATGTCAAAAATTCTTTCATTCGGAAAATTATGCCAAAAATCCGCTTGAATTTGTCGCTGACACTTTTGCTTTTAAAATATCGGGGCGGGATATTCCTAAAGAAATAGAAAAAATATACAAAAACTGCGGCGGAATTAGTGTACCGTTTAATTCATAGTAATATATGAATTAGAATGTCTTATTTTATTATTTTATTTTTTCTTAAAAGTTCAAGCATTAGTTGTTCAAATTCTTCACGTGATTTTATAATAAATTTATCATTACTAACTTTATTATTAAACATTTCACCATCACCGTAAACTAAAAAGTTTAAATTCACATTAAATTCTTTAAGTGCTTGCATTTTATCAAGTGTCAAAAAACTTTTATTTTTTTCTATGTTAGAAATTCCCTGAGAAGTTATTCCTAATTTGGAGCCAAATTCCTGCTGTGATAAATCAAGGCTTTGTCTTATTTCTTTAAATCTTTGCCCTGTGGTTTTCATTTTTTTGCTCCTTATATTTGAAATTATTTGTTTAAATTAAAAATATTTTATTGACTTTTGAAATAAAACATGTATTAATATAATTATTGAAAGTATTGAACTGCTGAATTATAGCACAAATCAGCATGATTTACTGGTACTCTTGTGCAAAAAATTGCTGCAAAAATTGGTATGCATAAATGAAAAAGATATTAGATTTCTTTTTAAAAGATAAAATTACAAACCCGCCTTATGATTACTATTTTCTAAAAAACTTGGATGAAAGAGAATATCCCCGTTATTTAGCTAAATTATTTTATCTTAATACGGGCGAGAAACTTCCATTGAAGTATGATTTTAAAAATAGAGCGTGGATTATTGATAAGAAAAGATGTAAAACATTTAATCAAAAAATACAGTGGATTAAGTTGTATGGTATAACTGATTTAATGAGAAAATGTACTGATAAAGTTGCGGTAAGAGGTTATGTTGCTGAAAAAATCGGGTCAGAATATTTAAAGCCTGTTTTGCAGGTGATACCGTCAATAAACTGTGATTGCCATGTCATTGCGAGGAACAATAGTTTAGAGGGTGACGAAGCAATCCAAGGGGAACGAAGTCAAAAGGCTATGTATGAAAATTGGGAAATAAAATCAAATAATGAGCTGGATTGCCACGGCTCTCAAAATGATATTGAGCCTCGCAATGACGGGCAGCTTAATGATGTTTCAACTTACTTTGACCAAATCAATTT
>CAJONH010000166.1 GCA_905235825.1 Candidatus Gastranaerophilales bacterium | reverse complement strand
TTCACATTGCTTTGCAAGTGTTCACTTCGGGCATTCACATTATCGAACTCGTGCCCTCGAAATGTTGTTGGGCAACTCCGTTCTACCGAAATTCCGCTCCCGATTTTTTCCGCTGCATAATCTCTTACCGCAACTTTATCCGTACATTTACAAAAATTTGCAAAAAATTTCATTCACGAATAGTTCTAAGAAAATCCAATAAATCTTTAGTAACATTTTTGTAAAATTATGTTACTTTTTTAATTCAAAACTCCCAATATTATTAAAGAAAAAACAGTAGAATTCCGAATAATATAATAGGAAAAAGAATAATTTTTTCCTGCGTATAATTGTAAAAAGACTTAAAATATATTAAAAAAAAGGCAATTAGTAAAAGTCTGATGTTTTAATATATATGTAGTCCTGAAAAGTAAGGAGAACTTAGTGGCTAAAGCAGGTGCTTCGTCAATAATAGAACTACAAATAAGACAATTTAGAAATTTTATGGGATTTACTGTTGCATTTTTAAAAAAGAGAAATCCCATAAAATTAATGATTGAAGGAACTACGGCATACGTACAAAATTTGCTGACCGTAAACCAAAAACTGACAAGAATACAAAATCGTATAAACTATGAAAGATACAAGATGAAAAAAACTGAATTGATATTGGCACAAAATTCAGAACACGTATTCTTGAAAGGAAGACAAATTAACCAGACAAGGTAAAAAAATCAAGTAAGGTAAGGGAAAAATGGGCTTTTTAACATCATTTTCACGGTCTATGTATTTAACAAATTACATAAACAGATTGGAAATACAACTAAATGATATAACAACCGAACAGTTGGATTTATCAAATGAAGTTGCTCAATTAAACTCTGAAATAAGTGATTTGGGAAAAACGGACTCTGCGGCAGTTAAACAATTAACAGCAAGAAAAGTGGAACTTGAAGCATTAGATAATCAATTAAAATTACGAATGAAAAAAATTCAATCACAAATTCAAGCAGCAACAACGGAACTTCAATCAGCGGATCAGATGCTTCAAAGAAATATACAAAGCTCGTTCAGTTATGCCGGCGGACGATAACGGTTTAATTTGATTAACAATTAACGGGTTATTATCTTAGGAACATAAATTTTATGTTCCTTTTAAGTTGTAATTTAGACAGCTCCAGTTTTGTATATCGTTGCAATGTTACAATTTGGATAATGCTATTTTTTAGTTATACTATAATATATTATGTGTTATAACCTGTCTTTTACATAATCGGGAGCAGAACATGAAAACAGATATCAGAGAAACTGGGCCAATGCCTGTAAATACATACATATTAAAAGATGATGAATCAAAAGAGGCCGTTGTCATTGATGTTGGCGGCGACTTTGAAAACATAAAACAAGAAATTGAAGCTCAAGGATATACATTAAAATATATCCTAAATACTCACGGTCATTTTGACCACGTCCTCGGAGAGCCGTATATTCAAGCAAAATATCCAAATCTTCCCATATATATGAGCAAAGATGATTTAGGTCATATTTTGCAACTAAAGGAAGAAACAAAATATTTTGGAATAACGGCTGATACTTTACCTTTGAAGTTAGAATATTTTATAGATGAAAATTCCCTGCTGTTTATCGGCAAACATAAAATTCAAGTTTTACAAACCCCCGGTCACTCTAAGGGCGGCTTGAGTTTTTATGTCGACGGCAAACTCTTTTCAGGCGATTCTCTTTTCTACCGTTCAATAGGCAGAACCGATTTTTATGACGGTGATTTTGATGTCCTTATTAATTCTATAAAGACAAAACTTTTTACTCTGCCTGATGATACGGTTGTTTTTCCCGGACACGGTCCTTCTACAACCATTAAGGAGGAAAAACAATATAATACATATCTAACCTAAAATAAAATGAATGTGAATGATGAAAGAGAGCACGTTAATAATTTGTTTTCTATGTTTCTAAATAATTTTGAAGACCTTTTGCAACTTCATCACTTAATAATGAAAGAAATTCTCCAAGATTTTCGGCTAATTTTTGATTTAATTCGTTCATAAATTTCCTCTTTGTTTATCCGACATTTTTATTATCGGCATTTTGTTTTTTATCCTTTAATTGTACAGCGGGGAATTTCCTTTTTCTTTACAATATTGTTACAATTGTACTCCCCTGAACAATGTATTTCTTTCGTATATACATTCAAAGTTTCATTATTTTTTACACCAAAAGAATGATAATAAAAAATGCTAAATATGATACCTTAAATGTACGTAAAATGTTTACAACAAAGGAAGGAAAAATATGCAAATAGGGAAAATCAGTTTACATACAGCGAAAGCTGCAGAACAAGCAGCTTCGCAAAATAATGCTTCACAAAGTAAGTCTGTATCAAATCCGTTTGGTGTAAGTTTTAAAGGCAACGTTATTCAGGCGGATGTATTCCAAAGCAGTGCTCAAAAGGCTTCTTCAGGTATTGCCGAAAAAGGCAAACTGTTTGCAAGTGCAGTTGTAAGCGGTATTAACAACTTTAATGAAGCATTTAAATCAAGAATGAATTCTATAGTATCTTTTGGTAAAAAAGTTACTTCTAACGTATTTGATACTATAGAAAAAATAGGTAATACAGAAATAAAATTCGATATGGAAGGTATTAAAAATAAATTATTCCCTGATAGAGAATATAGTGTTAAAAATCTTTCAAACAAACCTGTTGATGAATTAAAGACAATGTGGTCAGGATTAAGACAAGAGAGTACACAAGCTGTTTAATTAAGTAAAAGGAGATATAATTATTATGGATAATAATAAAAAAATAAAAAATATCATTCAAGCATTAGGTGAACACAAAGACAGTCAGGCTGCTATTGAATTGTTAACTGAATTTGGTACAAATTCTCCTGATGATGATATTAGAGAATTAACAGCACAAACTCTTATCAGAAAAAATACTCACGAATCTTTAAGAGTTGTTCTTATTTCTCAAGGTAAAGGTATAAATGATTTAAGTGCAAGAGTCGCTATGGCTTCAATTAATGAACTTCTTTCTTTGAAAGATAAATCGGAAGCCGTAAAAATTCTTGATGATACAATTAAAATGCACTCTGATGAAGATGTTAGAAATACAGCTCGTTCGGTTAGAGCTTTAATGACTTTTTCATCATAAATAAATTAATTAATTGTTAATTCCATTCTCTAAATATTTTTCCTGTAAAATTAATTTTATTAATCTTAAATTTTATATAAAAAACACTCTTTTCTTTTTAAGAGTGTTTTTATCTAAATTTTACTCCGAATGTATGTAGAAATGAATTTTCGCTTTGTTATAATTGCATTATGAGTATATTTATAACCGGAATAAATCAAGGATGCGGAAAAACAATCATAGCTTCCGGCATTACTGCCGTAATGCAGTCATTAGGCTATAGAACAGGAGTTTATAAACCCATACAAACAGGTGCAATAGACAAAGGTAATTATCTTATTTCTCCCGATTTGGATTTTGTTGCAAAACTTGACCCTAATATTACTACTCATTCTACATATTTATTGACATCTGAATGTACACCTGCCGCTGCTGCCGAAATTGAAAGAGTTAAAATAAGTATTGATGATATTATAAATGATTATAATATTCTTGTTAAAAATACCGAAGTTTTGGTTGTTGAAGGAACAGGCGGCCTTTTGACTCCTTTAAAAGAAAATTTATTTAACATTCATATTCCTTTAATGCTTAAAATTCCCGTGATTTTTATAGTAACACCTTCTAATGATTCTTTGAATACTTTTCTTAACGAACTTAATACCGCTTATAAAGCAGGACTGGATATTATAGGTGTTATTGTTAATAAATATCCTCTTCAATCTAAAAACAGCGAAATTACTTCTTTTATATCCGTTCTGGAAAAATACGGAAATATAAAGGTACTCGGTGTAATACGTTATTTTAAAGACAAAATATTTAAAACAGACGAATTATTTACCGAAATACTTAACAGCATTGACCTAAAAGAAATTTTAAGAATGGAAATACCAAAATTAAGTTTTGATTATTGATACTCAGGTAAAGGAACTACTCCTTTATTTTCTGTATTTCCAGCTTTTTCTTTTCGTAAATTTTTTACATCAAACGGAATTTTTACCGGTATTGTTTTGAAACTGTCGGTATCGTCCCTTCTTGTATTTCTTTCTATTATAGGAGCTTTTATAATTTGAGGTAGTTCTATTTTTCTTTTTTCTGCTTCTGCCTGTTGGTTTTCATTGCCATAAGTATAAGGAACATTTCTTTCCATATCCTCAGGTGTTTCATTTTCGTAATAACTTGGAATTACTTCTTCTCTAAATTCATATTCGGGATAATCAAAATCGGTATTACCGTATTTCTCGGTAGCAACCTTCATCATATCTTTCCAAATGCGTGCAGGAAGTGTACCGCCTGTTAATCCTGTACTTGTATTATCATCATTTCCTACAAAAACACCC
>CAJONH010000165.1 GCA_905235825.1 Candidatus Gastranaerophilales bacterium | reverse complement strand
TCATTCTGAACCCGATGTCAATTCAGGGGTGAAGAATCTTTATAACAGTAGTAGGGTAGACTTTAGTCTACCAAAACAAGACGTTTTTACTTACTTTGACCAAATAGATTTTGATAAACTCCCCAATAGCTTTGTAATCAAGTGTAATCACGGGTGCAAGTGGCAATATATCATAAAAAACAAAGATAAATATTTAAATTCAAAAGAAATTTTTGAAATAACACGAAAAAACATAACAGGCTGGCTGGAGCAAGACTACAGCTTTTGGAGCGGGTTTGAACTAAATTATCGTGGTATTGAACCTAAATTATTAATAGAACCGTTAATGAGAGAAAATATCTATAAAGACCAGCAAAGAATAAATGTATATTGTTCAAACGGACAACCTATGATTTTAATAAGAATTTACGGAGAATTTCAAGATGGAATAACATTATATAATAATAATTTAAATCAAATAGAAGATGTTTTTGATTTTGAAGAAGAAAAAATTTTTAAGGAGTCCGATGAACTATTAAAACAAACATTTGATTTATCAAAAAAATTATGCAATGATTTTCCATTTGTGCGTATTGATTGGATGATATTTGAAAATAAGCCTTGTTTTGAGGAATTTACATTTACTCCTTATTCGGGATTTCACAAATTTAATGAGGCGTTAAAAAAGAAAGTTAAATATCAGATTGATGATTTAGTAAAACTATAAAACAGAGGATAGATATGAATACGGATTTTATTGAAGGTTTAAATGAACAGGAAATACAAAAATTATATGAATCTGCAATAGAAAGTAATGATAATAATTTAATAGCAGACCCCCTGTATTGCAGATGCTGTAATCGTACGCCCTGTACGTACGGCTACGGGTATATTGCCGCCAGATTTACAGCTGATTCCTACAGTCAGGCATGTTGGAAAAATTGTACAAATCTTAGCAGTGGTCCATACTGCGGAAGTGTTATTAATTACAGTTGTCCTTTTGGAACAGGATTTCGCTCCGGATATTGTCAGGGCGGGTGTAATGCTGTCGGTTTTACGTTTGGAACGGATAATTAATGATAAAATCTATATTTACGTAGTATTTGCGGGTATTTTGCCCGCTTTTTTTAAATAACTTACAAAAAGGGAAAAACAACATGTATCAATTTAGTGCACCTATGCCTTACACCATAGAAGATATCAAAAAACTTCTTGATATAAACAAACATGTAGAAAAGAGCAAAATAACAAGTTTATTTTTTTCCCTGCCATCTACTAATGAATTGTTTACGGGATTTGAACAAAAAAGAAACATTTTTTTCCATAAAACAAATTGGGAATATTGGAAAAAATTAATAATATACTGCTTAAATTCAGGTGTTGATATAATATATCTTTTAAACTCTCCCAAAGGAATATCGATTGAAAATCCGGAACTTGAACAACAATTAGAAAAACTTGATAAATTATTAAATGAACTTAGAAAACAAGGTGTAAATAAATTAAGAATTGCTAATCACAATTTATTGTCATATTTAAATAAACATTATAATGATTTTAATTTATATGCTTCTACTTCTTTTGAATTAAAGACATTATGCGAATATAAGAATTTTATGTTTGTACATCCTTATGTAAAACAAATTATTCCTGCTCATGACTGTATTAGGAATATAAAATTATTGAAAAATATAAAAAAATCACTATTTGATACAGATATAGAGCTAATGGTAAATGAGGGATGTATAAACGGATGTCCTCTAAGGACAAATCATGCTTCAAATTATTTGGATAAAAACATTTTATATAGAAATGATAATACATTATCAAGTTTTTATGACAGTGAATTTTTTTGCGGAAGATACGCTGAAAAAAATTTATTTCATACATTAATAAAATCAAATAATATTTTTCCGTGGGATATAGAAACCTACGCAAAAGCAGGAATAAAGAAATTTAAACTTGTAGGGCGTGACAGCTTGAAAAAAAATATTGAAACTTATCTGAAATCATATTTTTATTATTTAAAAGGTATTGATAATATAAAAGAAATCGAAAATATTTCTGTTAATACATTTATTTACCACTTATCCGATAATACCGCATTAAAAAAATTAACGGTAAAAGATATTTATAAGTATTTACCAAAAATTAAACATTTTGATAAATACGGTGAATACTGCTCATATCAATGTGGAATTGACTGTTTATATTGTTATAAGTGTGCCGAAAAAATTCAAAAAATTTATGAAAAGAAAATGAATAAGATAGCAAAAAGCCGTATTTATATACCTGCCTGTAAAATATAAACATCTATTTTAAGATATTGTTTTGTTGTAAAAATTATTATTTTTTATTTAATTTATTTTTTTTTTGAAATAAAATTAAGTAAATAAGGATATAAATATGAAACATTCCAAATATTCGGCAGTAATAGCAGGAAGCGGTATAGCAGGACTTTTTGCCGCTATAAAATTAAATAAAGAAGCAAAACTGCCTGACGGATTATTAATAATAACAAAATCACAGCTTATTGAATCCAATTCAAAATACGCACAGGGCGGAATGGTTTCTGTTATGAGCGAAAATAAACTTGATTCCTGTCAATTGCATATAGAAGACACAATAAAAGCAGGTGCGGGGCTTACCGATGCAAAAACTGCCGAATTTATATCAAAAAGAAGTGCTCAGGTAGTAAAGGAGCTGCAAAGTTTTGGTGTGGATTTTGACAGAGATGAAAATAACAAACTGAAATTCACAAAAGAAGCTGCTCACAGCGTAAACAGAATTTTGCACGCAGGCGGAGATGCAACGGGATTTTGCATAGAAAATGCCCTTGTTGAATATGTTTTAAAACAGGAAAATATAGATATATATGAACAAACTATTGCCGTTGAAATTTTAAAAGATAACAACAATGTTGTAAAAGGACTAATTACATATAACTATGCCGAAAACGAATATGAAATAATTGAAACTCCTGCCGTAATTATTGCAACCGGCGGAATAGGTCAATTATACAAATATACCACAAATCCCGATATAACAACGGGTGACGGAATTGCTCTGGCTTATAGAGCAGGTGCCGTCGTTAAAGATATGGAATTTGTTCAGTTTCATCCTACCGCTTTCGCATTAGGAGATAAAGGAACCATGTTCTTAATCTCGGAAGCAGTAAGAGGAGAAGGTGCAAAACTCGTCGATAAAAACGGCAAAACATTTATGGAAAAATATGATGAACGTTTGGAACTCGCACCAAGAGATATCGTAACCCGCTCCATATACAGTGAAATGAAAAAAACAGGTGCTAAAAATGTTTTTTTGGATGCAACTCATATAAAAGAAGACAAATTTAAAAAGCGTTTTCCCACAATTTATGCAGCCTGCAAAGAATATAATATTAACCCTTCAAAGGATTATATTCCAGTTTCTCCTTCTGCTCACTATTTTATGGGGGGTATAAAAACGGAAGTTAACGGAACAACTTCGATAAAAGGTCTTTATGCAATTGGTGAAGCAGCTTGCACAGGTCTTCACGGTGCAAACAGACTTGCTTCCAATTCAATACTGGAATGTGCCGTAACTGCTTATGAACTTGTTAATTATCTGAAAATGCAAAATTTAAAAAATAATTTCATTCAGGATGAATCCATTTCAAGAATAATAGATTTTTATAAAGAAAAACTTCCTCACATTGATATTGATACTAATGCCATATTTTCCGAATTAAAGGAAACTATGTGGGAAAATGTCGGAATTGAAAGAAATGCGGAAAAACTTAATCTCGCAAAAGAAAAAATACAAAAATTAATGCAAATTTTAGGTTTTTCATACAAATGTACAGATAGAAATACTTATGAATTAAGAAATATGCTGATAATAGCGGAATTAATAACAGATTTTGCACTGGCAAGAAAAGAATCACGTGGTGCCCACTACCGCATTGATTATCCTAAAACCGAAAAAATTGCACATTCAAAAGAAATAACGAAAGGTTAAAAATGATTTTACACGATTTTATAATTGAAGAACATATAAAAAATGCATTAAAAGAGGATATCGGTTTTGGCGATATTACAACAGATATTCTGACTGATGATGATAAAATTATAAAAGCGGATATGAATACCAGAGAAGACGGTATATTGTGCGGGATTGACGTTGCAGCTCTTGTATTTAAAATATTATCTCCCGAAATAAAATTGGAAAAATTATATAAAGACGGTGATGTAATAAAAAAAGGCACTACATTAATGCATATTGAGGGCAGTGCAAGAGCAATTTTAACGGGCGAAAGAACTGCACTTAATTATATTCAGCGTTTAAGCGGTATAGCTACAGAAACAAATAAATATCAAAATGCAATAGGTGATTATAAAGCAAAAATAACCGATACAAGAAAAAACACTCCAAATTTCAGGTTGTTTGAAAAATATGCCGTTGCAACCGGCGGAGCAAGACTTCACAGATTTAATCTCTCCGATTGCGTTATGATAAAAGATAATCATATACAATTGGCAGGCTCAATTACAAATGCAGTGAATAAAATCCGTCCTCATCTATCTCATTCACATAAAATTGAAGTGGAATGCGATACAATTGAACAGGTAAAAGAAGCCGTGCAAGTAAAAGCTGATATTATTATGCTTGATAACATGCCCTGCGATTTGATGAAAAAATGCGTGGAAATTATTAATAATACGGCAATTGTTGAAGCAAGCGGTAATGTAACTCTGGAAACAGTTAAAAATATTGCCCAAACAGGTGTTGATGTTATTTCTTCAAGTGCAATAGTTGCAAAAGCAAAAACACTGGATATTGCTTTAGATATGTAATAATGTTTTTTTTTCCCCCCCCCCACACACAAAAAAAAGCGGAGTTTTAGTAACTCCGCAAAAAATACTACGTAAATTTTTTTTTTATAGCGGGCAGATTATTTAGTTTTCAGGTAAATTAATGTGTCCGCTTTTTTTATATTGGGCATATTAGTTACGTTTTAGGTAAACTAATGTGTCAGTATTGCTCACTTATCTTGCATTTGATTAGGCTTTATAATATTAATGGCAACCCCAATTATACCAATATGCTTGAACATCAGTACCTGAGCAAGGAGAACAAAAGTATGCGGCTGAACCTGCTGCATATCTTGTGTATACTATATAATATCCGTCAGGACTACTATTTTGTTCACTATAATAAGGTGCATAACTACTTCTTGAATTCCCATCACAACATCTCAGGTAATAAGAGCACGACCAAACTTTTGCTGTAATATTTGTATAATCTTTCATAACAACAGAATCATATAACTGTATAATTTGATTTTCGGATAGTCCTTCAATATTATCAAAACTCATATTTCACTCTTTCTATATATTACCTGTAAATTTTTAAAATAGCGGTTTAACCCGCAATGAAATCCGCTATGGGGAGTAAACGTTAATTCTTCAAAATATAATTTACCTTTATAAACCATCCAATCTACACGAACGAAATTAAAATCTACTGATAGTTTCTTTGATAAATCATAAGATTGTTTTATTAAATCATCTGCTTTTTCAAAAACTTTTATATCATCATCCGATAATACATCATCAATATAATTTAATTTTTCATCATACATTGTAATTTTTCTGTCATTATACAGTTGCATAATTAATTTAGGCATGCCCGAGAAACAATAAACATGTATTTCTTTACATACAGTATTGATATCATCACGCATTAAAGGTTCAATTAATATTTTGGGTTCTATATATTTGTCATTGCGAGGAACAATAGCATTTTGGGTGACGTGGCAATCCGGTTGATTATACTTTTCAGCCGTAGATTGACACGCAGGTTCTAAATTGAGGTCAACCTGCCCGCAATGATAGTCGGTAGATTTGACTTTGTACTGCATTTCAAACCCGCCCCAAAAACTGTAATCCTGTTGAAGCCAGCCTGTTATGTTTCTTTTTACTATATCAAACAATTGTTTG
>CAJONH010000164.1 GCA_905235825.1 Candidatus Gastranaerophilales bacterium | reverse complement strand
TATCAATTTTTTGACAAAGAAGATACCATTATATATGTGGGTAAAGCCAAAAATCTTAAAAGACGGGTTTCCGGCTATTTTAACAAAAAACACGACAGTGCAAAACTTAATGTTATGGTTCCGCAAATTGTAAGAATTGAATTTATTATTACAAATTCAGAAATTGAAGCACTTATATTGGAATCACATTTAATAAAAAAATATAAACCGAAATATAATGTTCTTTTAAAAGACGATAAAAAATTTCCTTATTTTCTTATTACAAAAGAGGATTACCCCAGAATACTGGTAACAAGAAAGCGTAATAAAAATATGCTTGAGGGCAAATATTTCGGGCCATACACAAATGCAAAATCAATGTATACAACTCTTGATTTATTAAAAAAATTATTTCCGCTAAAACAGTGTAAAACACCTAAATTTAAAGACCGTCCCTGCATTTACCATCAGATAGGAAGATGTATGGCACCTTGCCAAAGACTTATTAGTCCTGATGATTATAAAAAGCTGATTAAAAATGTGGAACTTTTTCTTTCCGGAAAACAAATGCAATTGGTTAATGAACTGAAATCATTAATGGAAAAATACAGTGAAAATCAGGAGTATGAAAAAGCAGCAAAATATCGTGACAGCTATTTTGATGTATTGAAGACCATTGAAAAACAGAAGGTTGTTTATGAAAACACAAATATTAATCAGGATATTATTTCACTCAGCAGTGATGACTATTTAGGCGGAATTTCAGTACTGCAAATACGTAACGGCAGACTTACAAATAAAAAAGATTTTGAAATTTCTAAAAATGATTATGACAGTGAAGAAGAAATTATTTCTTATTTTATAAAAGAATATTATCAAATGACCGGAAATGAAGACTTACCTTCCGAAATTATATTTTCAAGCTCAATAAACAAAGAAGATAAAGAAATGTTTGAAAAGTGGCTTAGTGCAAAAAAAGGAGATAAAGTAGTCATTAATCCGGGCAGAAATAAGAAAAATGATGACATTCTTGAACTTGCATTGAAAAATTCGGCATATCACCTTCAGGAAATGAAAGTAAAATCTTTGCAGGAAGTTCAAAATAATTATAATGAAGCAGGTTCTTATATAAAAGAAAAACTCGGACTTCGCAATTTTCCTCATAGAGTTGAATGTTTTGATATTTCACATATACAAGGAACAAATACAGTTGCATCTATGGTAAGTTTCTATAACGGAATGCCTAAAAAAAGTGAATATAAACACTATAAAATAAAAACGGTTGAAAACGGCAAACCTGATGATTTTAAATCTATGCGGGAAGTTGTATACAGACGTTATTCAAGGCTGCTGAGAGAAGGGCTTCCTTTTCCCGATTTAATTATTATAGACGGCGGTAAAGGTCAGTTATCAAGTTCCGTTGAAATTTTAAAAGAACTGGGAGTTGAAAATCAAGATATTGTATCTCTTGCCAAAAGAATTGAAGAAGTTTTTAAACCTAATCAATCACAATCGGTAATATTTCCGATAAATTCGCCTGCACTGCTGTTTTTTCAGCGAATAAGAGATGAAGCTCACAGATTTGCAATAACATTTCACCGCAAGTTACGTGAAAAAGGAGCTGTTCACTCGGAACTCGATGATATAAAAGGACTTTATGCCAAAAATAAAAAACTTCTTATAGAAAAATACTCATCTGTTCAAAAAATATCTAAACAGACAAAAGAAGAACTTATGCTTTTATTATCGAATAATCAGGCTCAAATAGTTTATGATTATTTTCACAGCCAAACAAAAAAACTTGATATAGAAAAAAGTAATTGATATCAAAATAACTGATTTTAATTATTGAGATAAATTTGTATAAAAATTCCTGATATAAATACCCTGCTGAAATAATCAGCAGGGCTGTAGTACAAATTTAGAATGCGAAGCATATTTATTTACGTAGCATTGCGGAATTATCCCGCCTTTTTTTAGAAAGGCAATTAAATTTAATTTCTAATTAAGATAATTACTTTTCTTATTAGTTGTACTTATTCTGTACTTTTATTATTCCAACCTCGCAGTATTCTAAAAATGCATCTACACTTAATTTAATTATATCATTTAACTGAATTTTTTGTTCATTTGAAAAATTTTGTAAAACAAAATCTTCAGATTTCATCATGGCAGGCTGTGGGCCAATTCCTATTTTAAGTCTGTCAAATTCTTGTGTACCGGCATGCTTTATTATCGATTTTATTCCGTTATGACCGCCATCAGACCCTTTTGCTCTAAATCTTATTTTACCTAAATCAAGAGAAATATCATCATATACAACAAATAAAGTTTTAACATCAATTTTATAAAAATTTTTTAATGCACTCAGAGCTTCTCCCGATAAATTCATATATGTTTGAGGTTTGACTATCCAAACAGCCTCATTTTTATATTCACCCTTTGCAATATGTGATTTAAATTTCGCTTCATTTGAAAACGAAATACCCATCCTTTCCGATAATGCATCAGCAAACATAAATCCTGCATTATGTCTTGTATTTTTATATCCTTCGCCAAAATTTCCCAGACATATTATTAATTTCATATTTTTAAATCTCTACTTTTTTATTATGTTCCGCATTTGTATTATCCCACATTTTTATTCAACTTACCAATTAAATTATTTAAAATGCAGTTAATCATTATAAAGAAACAGGAGATAATATTATGACAGCAAAAAAAGATTCTTTGATTACTGTAAAAAGCAGCGAAAAATTATATAATTTTTTGGAAGAAACAAATCTTCATAAAAAAGATTTTGCACAAATGATAGGGGTAACTCTTTCTTATGTTTATAATTTAATAGATGAAACGATACCATTCTCAACAAGAAGTACAACTTTAGAGCGTATTGCAACAGTAATGGATATATCCCCCGAAGAATTTACCGAATATAAAATTCCGCAAGACCCTATTTTAATTGATGAAACAACAAATTTTATACGAGAAAAACAAAGAGAAAAAAATCTTTCTACCGTGCAATTTTTAAAATCTTTTCCGAGAAAGCAAAGACTTGAAATAGTCGATATATTAAGAGGTGCAAGTCCTATTCCTTTGGATTGGGAGGAAGTTAACATAATTGCACAGGTTTTGGATATATCAAAAGAAGAAATGTATGTATTTTGGGAAAAAAGATTAAGAGATGTTTTAAAAGTTTCAGGCTTTAATTTTGAAAATAATTCCGAACTTGCAGATGCAATGTTTAATTGTGCAAGAGAATATATTCATAAAATGACAAATTAAACTCTGACCTTTGTAACTTCAACAGTAACATCTTTAGGTGATTTTATATTTTTTTCATCGTAAGTAATCTTAATCATTTGATAACTTGGTAATGAATCTGAAAATGCAGGTGCAGAAATATGCCAAATACCTTTATCATCTTGTTTTACAGAATCCTGATGATAATGTGCAGACGACATCAACACAATATTCGAATGTTTTTGAATAACCTGACGATATTTATCCGTGTTAAGCATGGACAGCTTATATTCATCCCGTGGAGGATTTAAAGGAGAATGTTGAAAAATAATAAACATCTTTTTTGAATATTTTGTCAGCAGATTATCCAGCCATACAAGCTGTTCATCAGAAACCTCACCATGATTTGACGGAGCAAAGTCGGGAGTATCGTCCAAAACAACACAGATAAATTCACTGTTTGGCTTGAAATAATAAAATTTCTCTCTGTCTTTTTGATTATGATTAAATGTCGTAACTATATCAAGATATACATCCTTTTCAAGACCATTCAGCTTATGAGCATCATTATTTCCCAAAACAAGATAATACGGTATACGCCATGGATACAAACATCTCATAAGCCCGATAACATTTTCTTCGGTCGATTTATCAACATTATCACCTAAAAATACTGCAAAATCGACATTATTTTTTCTTAATGAGAGGTTAAGAAAATATAAATACTTATCCGTATTTTGATTTCCGTAAGAATAATGCACATCACCGATTTGTGCAAATTCAAGAACTTCTGCCTTAACACTTATCTGCAGAAGCATAAAAAACACAAATATAAATAATAATCTCTTTACAAAATTAAGCATTTCTGCGTTTCTTTATCGTCCTTTGCAATAGAAGTGCCTGTTTCAAATCTTCTTCGCTTATAATTTTCATGGCAAGAAAAATCTTTCCCATAGGCATTCTTTTAAATCTTTGTATATCCAAAACCATAGATAAATGAAGCAAGTTAACCTTGCCCGCCTCTATCAATATCTCGCCGAGCCTTATATAAGGCACATCCATCCATTCATCAATATTATACAAATTTCTCATAAGTCTATTATATCAGAAAAAAAGCAAGTAACAAATACTCGCTCTTTTCAAATCTTTTCATTTTAAGATTTTAGCTTTTAAAATCTATATGAATTGCATCTCTGCCATTTTTATGATTTGGTGTGTTGACATCATATCCGGTAATATTTGTTGAAGGCGTTGAGTCTGCTCCTGTTGCATTAGCCATAACATTATAGTTTCTTGTAGCGGTTTCCATATCAGTATCAATTGTATCAACAGTTGTTGTTCCGTAATCAACGGGAGGAACAACTGCTGAAGCACCTGCTGCACCTGCTGCGGGGTCTACGGATTTTGTTCCGCCTACAACATCAACACCGCCGACATGGAATACGTCACCACCGGAAACACCAAATTTCTGATTTAAAAAATCAGTAAATGAGCCGCCGTTATAACCGCCGGTACTTCCGCCGCCGACACCGCCGGCTCCTCCGGCTGCACCGCCGCCAACTCTGCCGACACCGCCTGCATTACCGCCCTGCAGTGTCACCCATTTGGTTGGATCATATTCACTTATTGGAATACCCATGTTACATATATCTCCTATATACATTTATATAAAAACATTTGATTTTTTAAAATTGCTTTTATTATAAAATATTTGTTACAAATGTTACAAAACTAACTACAGATAACATGGATAAAATTATGTAACAATTTTTTTTGCAAATAGCAAAAAAAACCTTTTTTATTTATTGTATAAACGACACTTTAATTGTAGGGTATATTTATTATGAACATTAATTTTAGAACATATAGTTCCATGCCTGTAGGTTTTTCTGCAGTAAGCATTAATAATAGAAAATCAGAATCTGAAAGTTCTATTGCAATTCAAAATGCAAAAAAGCAAATAGAAGGTTTAAGCGGAAAAGATGATTTTTCTGAAAACAATACGGAAAGAGAAAATATTGAAAAAAGAGTTAATTCCGAAAAAGAAAGAAGGTTAGAATCAGTTTTTACCAGACTTTTCAGTGAAGATAGAGTAATAAATGAAGCGGTAAAAAAAGAAGCAAAAGAAAAATATCAAAATAATGAAGAACAGAAAAGCACATTATCAAGAGTTGAAAAAAAGACGGGTGCAATAGTCGGCATATCATCGGATTTAGCTCAAAAACTTGCTTTAATAGATAAATTTAATGCGGAAAGAAATTCCAGATTACAAAATCTTAATATTGGCGAATATAGAACAATGGAAGGTTTCTCTCAGATAGCAGGATATGACAGTGAAAAAGATATTTTATATAAATATTTTATTTCTGAACTTGCAAAAGAAAAAGCCGGTCAGAAAGCTGATATTCCGAGTGCAATTTTATTCTTTGGGCCTAAAGGCAACGGAAAAACTACGTTTGCTACGGCATTTGCTCAGGAAATAGGCTGTGAAAAACCAATAAGCGTGAGAGGATTGGGAATAAATACGGCAAGTCTTTGCAAAAATTTTAATAAAAACTTATTAAAGGCAGCTGAAACGGCTAAATCTAAGTATGAAGAAACAGGAACAAGACAAGTTCTATTAATGGATGAATTTGATAAAGCCGTTAATAAAGATTCAACAATTGTTCCGGAGTTTCAGGATTTTTTAAAAAATTGTTACGATAAATACCATTGTATTGCTTTTGCAGTAACAAACTATCCTTTGGATTTAGCTTTGAATTTAAGTGAAGACAGTTCTATTTTCCCTTTTATTGTATCACAGGATCCTCCTTCTAAAGAAAATAAAACGGAAATTATAAAATATTATATGAAAGACAAAACACCTGATACCGTAACAGATGAGGATTATGAAAGACTTGCGGTATTGCTGGAAGAACGTGAAGAAGCAAGCGGAGGTAAATACAGCATAGCATCAATAAGAAATGATATATGCGACGGAAAAAATGATAAACCTATAGATATTCAACAGGCAGAAGAAAATATAAAAAATAATGCACCGAATATAAGAGATAAACAACTTCAAGATTACTACGCTGCAATGGAGCAAATTATGAAAAATAAAGTGGATAAGTAAATGTTGAACATAGATACTTTTACCACGGTAAATTTTTTTGAATTTTCAAAACAAAATAAAAAAAATAATAATCAAAGTATTAGAAATACAGATGTAAAAGATATTTTTATTTTATCGACACCTGCCGTTCTTGGCGGGATTGTCGGAAACCTGAACAAAAACGAAGAAATAAAGCATTCTGAAAAACTTAATAATGCTCAAAAGGAGCTGGGCAATATCGAAAAAACAATCGAAAGTACACAAGAAAGATTTTATAAATCACAGCCTGATTTGGCGTTTATTTATACAACTATTGAAAACAACGAAAAAAGTCTTAATGATGCTTATGAAAAACTTGATAATATAATGGAAGAAACAAATAGTTTTAATAATGTGGAGGAAAATTCGGTTTTCCCCGAATTAAAGGATAAACCGAGAGGATCAAAAAAACCTTATGCTCAAATATTAAGTGATTTTGATAAAATGACTCATTTAAAAGAAACTCCACAGAAAGAAAAATCAAATTGCCTTCTGTTTTTTGGTAAAGATGAAAAAAAGGCAAAAGATGCAATTGATTGGTTTGGAAAGGCATCAAGACAAAATTATGTTACTACTGATATTTTTCGTAAAGATTTTGATTTTGTTGAATTTTTAGAAAAACAAGAAGAAAACTTTAAAAAAACAGGAAAATGGAATTTAATCCACGTACAAAATATGGACAAAATGATTAATCCTTCAATAGTTGATTCAGCTGTTATTGCAGGTATGAAATCAATAATGTGCTGTAGTGCAAAAGATTATCATTCGACTCTTTTATTTCATACAAAAGAAAATCTTTCAAATTTAGATGATATAGCTATTGAATCAAATAGAGTAGATGCTTTTTTTGATATAGACAATATGAAGCATTTTGATAAATTTAAACAATCTTATGAAGAATATAACAAACAGTCTGATGTTATAGATAACATAAATAAAAAATTTCAACAATGCAAAGAACAGCTGGAATTGCATAATAAAATCCGTACAGAATTAGATAATGCAAATGCAGAAAGAATTAAGCAAATTGAAATAATAGATAAAATCAAAAAGTCAAAACCATCATCAATCATCAACGGAATTGGAAAAGGAGTAGCATTCGGTGCTGTTTTAGGTGCGGCAGCACTAATTATAAAAAATAAATTTACAAATACAGGTATAGGGAGAAATAAAAAATGAAAATCGGTTTTTCAACACAAATGACAACAGATTATATTCCTTCGGTAACAAAAGCAAGTGTTCCGCAAGTAAATCAAAAACAACTGACTAATGATTTATTTGAAAAAAAATCATCCGTTTCATTTAAAGGCAAAGACTATTCAGAAAAAGACGTAAGATATGCAAGACAATATATGAATAGAAAAGATGATAAATGGAAGCAGGAATTATATGAAAAAGAATATAAATACAAAAAAGAAAATGAACCTATATGGTTTACTTATCATCCAAGATACGGAGCCGGTTCCGCAACAATTAATTTAAATGATCCTACAGAAAGATTAATAACGGGAATATGCTCTTTGGGAATGAGTGAAATAACAGTTCAATCCGCCTATGCCGATTTTAGGAAAGATGCAAAACGTTATGTTGATAAAATTGATTTAGTTAAAGCTGATTTAATAAATGCAAAAGTAAATGAAACAGGGGCAGAAAACAGAAAAGTACAGGATGCGGCAAGAAGGGATGTTACTTTTATTGAAGAAATGAATAATGTAAAAGAAAAAGAAATTTATCCAAAATTATTAGATAAAATACAAGCCAAAAGAGAAGGAAAAAATGTAGAAATTCCTAATTGCGTTATGTTTTCAAATAAAGATAATTCAATCAATCAGGAATTAATTAGCTGGACAATAAATCAGGCAAATGCGGACTCAAAAGAAGTTGATTTATTTGATGAAAATTTAGATTTTGTTGAACTGTTAGAAAAATCAGAAAAAAATTATAAAAAAACAGGAAATTGGAATGTAATTAATGTAAAAAATTTAGATAAAACAATAAATCCGAAACAATCAGACAGTGCTGTTATTGCCGGTATGAAAGATATAATGAGTTCAACGGCAAACGATTACAACTCCACATTAATTTTTTCAACAACAAATCCCGATGAACTTGATGATACAGCTATTGAATCAAACAGAGTAACAAAAATAGAAACGAAAAATGTAAAAACGAAAGATGAAATGGAAATTCAGGATATAAAGAACAGACTTGCAGATAAAGATTATGTTAAAAATTCTCCCATAGCTGCAATTAATGATTTATTGATTTTAACAGATAAAAATACGGCAAAGCAATTTGAACTTAATTTTAATTCTACAAGAAGCAATCTTGACAAAACAAGAACAAAAATAGAAACATCACTTTCAGGAAATAATACTTTATCAAAACAATATAAGCCAATACTTGATAATGCATGCAGCAATTTATGGTATATTGTGTAGATTTTAACAAATTTTGTATTGATTAAAAAGAGAGGTTTTATATCTCTCTTTTTAATTTGTTTTTAATATTTCTTAAAATTTCTAAAAATTTAGTCAATATTAAAATTTAAGATACTTTAAACTTTCGGAAAGAAAGATTAGGTATAATAACATGCGATTTTATACTGGTAATTTAGATACAGCAGAACAGGTGTTTGAAATCAAAATTACACCAAGACTAAAAAAACAGGGACAAAAATCTTTAAATAAAATAAATAGAGAAATTGAAGATAAATTTATTCTGACCGATAAAACTAACAAAGCAGGCAATAATAGTATAAGAGGAAGAATTAGAAGGGCTGCGGAGCAGACTATGGAAGGAATAAGGAATTTAACTTCCGCATTATCTTCTTCACAGGCTTCTGCTAAAAATAAAACAAAAGTACAAATAACGACTGATTTACAAAAAGTAAAAAGTATTCAATCAACCGAAAAAACTGTTGAAACTGAAGCAACCCAATCTTCAAAACAAAATTCAAATATAAATAATTCAAAATCCATTTCTACATTTTTTAATATAGACTATGCAAATACAAATTTATTTGCTATGAAATTAGAAATTCAGCTGCGTGAAATGATGAAAATAAAAAGTGTTCAAGATATAAATGCAATGATTTCACAGATATCAAAAAATACAGGTGCGGATGAACAAACTGTCAGTGAGGTTTTAGCAGGATTAACGCAATTTTCAAGTTATTCTCAATTAGGTGTAATTGAAAAAAAATTTAAAGAACTCGGTATCGGATACATTTATATACCGCAAAACAGTCGTTTAAATATAAACAATGCACTAATGTATATCGAAGAAAAAAAGAAACAAATAGATTTAGGTTATCAAAATTTCAACGAGGCATTGTTTCTTGATGACAATGTTTTATCACACTTAAAAGATTTAAAAGAGAATAATCCTGCTTTATACAAGGAAATTAAAGACGGTATAATAAAAGGAGATATAAAGGTAGTACACTTGAGCGGATGGAATAATATTATAGACGGACAAGATGTTTCGCACGGTTTTTTAGGTTTTCAAACAGATTTAATAACATCCGCAACCGCAATAATCAACAAGATGAAAAAAGAAGGGCTTTCTATTGAGGAAGCACTCAATGGAAATTTTTTAAAAAAAGTAAGAGAAATATTAGGTGATGATGTAGAAATTACAATTATAGAAAATAAAAAAGAAATTAATGCAAATAATATTGCAGATAATTTAAATCCGCTATATCCTTCTCATAAAACCATAAAAGCAGTCATTGATACAATTATAGAAGAAACTATGCCCGATACACAGTATTCTATTCAGGAAATTATGAAAGGCAGGGAATTACTTGCTAAATATTTTGAAGCAATGATAAGCTGCCATTCACCGGAAACTATGACCGATATGCTAAAAAATAAATATGAACAAATAATAAAAATTGCAAGGCAGCAGGGAAAAACAGAAGATGATATTATATATGTAATTCCTGAGAAAGGTAAAAGTTTTGATTTAATAACCTACCAGTATCTTCATACAAACAAAATTAATCCTGACAAAGTTATATGCTTTGCAGGAGATGATAAACCGCCCGTAGATTTAAATGACAAAATTATTGTAATACTTGATGACATTGTAGGCAGCGGATGTTCAATCGTGCATCAGGAATTTCATTACAGAGATTTTATAAGAAATTCGGGTGTTAAAAATCCTACCGTCATTTTTTCTCCTATAAGCAGTCTTAGAAGCGGTTTCGAAAATGTATTTAATGAAATGACTTATGTTAACAGAACACAAAAAGATTATTTTAAACCTGAAGTTATGGTCGATTATAAAAAATTTGCAGATACACTCACTGATGAAGAACGAAATTTACTGTCAAAACTTATAGGTGATTCAGGTTACGGAGATGGTTATGCTTGCAGTTCAATGCCATATATGCTTCCGGATAATAATACTTATGCATCGGGATTATTACTTGAATATTGTATTAACAATCCCAAAGGAAGTAAATGTGTTGACTGGTTTTGCCGTTTTGCAAGTTTGGTAGAAAAGAAATTACGGCTTGATACTTGACAAAAATAATCAATTTCGAGTTATATAATTAAGTAAGATTGGACAAACAATGATAAAAATAAATGAACATATATTAAAGGTTAAAGCAGGATTAAATTACGTGAAATTCAATTCAAAAAATTTAAATAACGGCAGCAATCATGAGGTTCCTGCTTTGATATCGGAAATTTCAACTGAGCTTGAAAAAACAAATTCACATCAAGAAGCACTGGATGTACTTTTTAAAAATGTAAAAAAAGGCAGACTTGAATTAAAAAATAGTGTTTTATTTAAGCATGGGGATTTTATTATTCAAAATGTATTTAAAAATTTTGGTTCAATTTATGAACAAAATCTAAAAAAGGTTAATAATTTAGGACTATCTATTGTACCTGATTATATAAAATCAATAATTAAAGATAATGACATGTTTATAATCAGCAGAATAAAAGGTACTAAAAGCGGAGATTTATTGCCTTATGCAAAAGCTAAAGATAAAGTTTCAAGAGAAAATAAACTTTTAGCTTTTTCCGATTTACAGAAACTCACAAAAGCAGGATTAACTGATGATAGGGTTTCACGTTCTTCCGAAATGTGGTATGTTACACCCGATGATAACAAAATAATGATTCCTTCCTTTGAAATGCTTAGAAATTTAAATAAGGGAGAAAATAAAAAGGTACTTGAGCAATATCATAAAATAATATTTAATTAATATCTTAAATTGTATATAAGTTCCCTAAGTTAATATTTGCATTTATACTGCTTTACTAATAAAATGTATTTAAGAATATAACAGGAGCAGAAATGAGTGAAGATAAAATTATAGTTACCATTTCGGGTAAAGACGGAGTCGGCATTGTTGCTGAAATAGCTACGGTGCTTGCGAAATATGAAGTTAATATAGAAGACATAAAGCAAACTATTATGCAGGGATGTTTTATGATGTTTCTTTTAGGTGATATTTCAAAATCAAAATATTCATTTAAAGAAATAAAAGAAGCGGTATGTGCATCAGGTCAAAAACTCGGTATGGAAATTTGGATGCAGAAAAAAGAAATTTTTGATAAAATGCATACAATATAATAATCCTATGGCAAAAACTCTACTAATTAAAAGGAAGCCGTTTTTTAAAGGAATTTAATATGTCTTTTTTTAATGAAAAATCAATAATTGAAACAATAAACATGATAAAAGTCCAAAATTTGGATATAAGAACCGTAACACTTGCACTTAGTCTTAGAGATTGCTGCGGTGAAGATGTTAAAGAAGTCGGTGAAAAAATATATGAAAAAATTACAAAATATGCAAAAAATTTGTATAATTTTGCTTGTGAAATAGAAGAAGAATATTCTATTCCAATCATAAATAAAAGAATAGCAGTAACACCTATATCTCTTATCGGAGAATCCTGTAAAAATCCCGATTATGTTTATTTGGCAAAAGTTTTAGATAAAGCAGCACAAGATGTTAACGTTAATTTTATAGGCGGTTTTAGTGCCCTCGTTGAAAAAGGCTGTACAAAAGGCGACGATTTACTTATTGAAAGTATTCCTCAGGCTTTAAAACAAACTCAAAGGGTTTGTTCATCAATCAACTTAGCATCTACAAAAGCAGGAATAAACATGAATGCAGTAAAGAAAATGGGTTCCATTATAAAACAAACTGCTATGCTAACAAAAGAACAAGACGGAATCGGTGCTGCTAAACTTGTATGTTTTTGTAATGTTCCGGGGGATAATCCTTTTATGGCAGGTGCCTTTCACGGTTATGGCGAGCCTGAAGCCTCTTTAAATGTCGGTGTGTCAGGACCGGGGGTTGTTCGTAGTGCAGTTGAAAATCTTGCAAAAGATGCTGATTTTGGGGAACTGGCAAATAAAATAAAACAAACTGCATTTAAAATTACTACCACAGGTGAACTTGTGGGAAGAAGAATGGCTGAGAAAATGGGAATACCTTTTGGTATAATAGACCTTTCTTTGGCACCTACTCCTGCAGTTGGAGATTCTGTTGCAGGAATATTTCAGGCAATGGGATTGGAACACGCAGGAGCTCACGGTACAACGGCAGCTCTTGCTATGCTTAATGATGCTGTAAAAAAAGGCGGTATTATGGCAAGTTCTTATGTCGGCGGTCTTTCAGGTGCTTTTATTCCTGTTAGCGAGGATGCAGGCATGATTGAAGCGGCTAAACAGGGAGTTTTGACTTTTGATAAACTTGAAGCTATGACGTGTGTTTGTTCGGTAGGACTGGATATGATTGCTATTCCCGGAGATACTCCCGAAACTACAATTTCAGGTATGATTGCGGATGAAATGGCAATAGGTATGATAAATAAAAAAACAACGGCAGTTAGAATTATTCCCGTACCTGATAAAACAGTAGGAGATTATGCCGTATACGGCGGTCTGTTGGGTGAAGCACCAATAATGAAAGTAAACAGCCTTTCATCCGAAACCTTTATTAATCGAGGCGGAAGAATACCTGAACCTATACACAGTTTAAACAACTAAGGAGTATCTTTGTTTAAAGTAATAAGAAAATATGTTTTATTCTATTTTATTTTTAATAGAGGTATAACTCGTGAAAATATAGGTGAATATCCTGAGGCACTTGATTATTTTTATCTTGCTCTATCGTTAAAACCTAATTCAATGAAAACATATAGAGCTATAGCAAGAATATGCAGAAAAAGTAAAACCTGTTTAAACGGTATAGATTTTGTAAATAAAGCATCATGGCGATTTCCCGATAAAGCTGAATTTTATGCAATTAAAGCGGATTTATACAGAAAAATAAAAGATTATGATAATGCAATAAGAGAATATGACCTTGCAATTAAAAATGAAGGGGAAAATTGGGAATATTATTTTTACAGAGCAAAACTAAAAGCATTAAAGGGCGATGTTCAGGGGGCATTAAACGACTGCAACGGTTCAATCAATGCAAATTCAAATAATGCAAAAGTATACGCACAACGTGCTTTTTATTATTTTGAAAGAAAAAATTTTTTTAATGCATTAAAAGACTATGAAAATGCAATAAAATTAAATCCTAAAAAAGGACATTATTACTATATGCTGGCTTGTATGTACGACCTGACTAAACAAATCACTAAAGCGAAAGAATATTACGAAAAAGCAGGTAATTTAGGAATAAATTAATTTTGACTATTTTAGAATTTTAAATTTTGATTATGGAATTGTAAATCCTTTAATGAAAGTATTTACAATTGCAAAATTCGCAAAAAAATCAATGTCCATGTTTCTGCAATAGATTATTACAAAAACTCAGGCATGTATAAATTTAGCAGGTACACCTACATAAGTTCCTTTTTTATCAATGTTTTTTACTACAACCGCTCCGGCACCAATCGTGCAATCGGTGCAAATACATATATCGTCGATTACTGTTGCCCCTGCTCCAATCAATGTATGCCTGCCAACACTAACATGACCGGCTAATTTTGTACCTACGGAAATGTGTACATAGTCATCTATCTTGCTGTCATGCTCAACAGTCGATGAAGAATTTATTATACAATGTTTGCCAATTTTTGCATCTGTATTTATAACAGCATTGGGCATAACAACCGTTCCAATGCCTATACTTACACCAATAGACGATATTGAAGCACTCGGGTGAATTGCAGTATACCATTTCATTGTTTTCATATCATTGTATATTTGTTCACGTGCTTTTGAATTTCCTATGGCAATTACAAAATAGCAATCTGGAAATTTAATAAAATCGGAATTGTTACCCAAAATCGGATATCCTAAGAATTCGCCTTTGCATCTTTTACTATCAATAAATCCTTTTATGTTATCTCCGCTTTTTTGGATAATGTCGGCAATTACTTTGCCATGACCGCCGGCACCAATTATAACAACATCTTTCATTTTAAGCTCTCTGACATTTACTGAATTTTAATTTGTTTTAAGTTTTAGCACATAAAGTAGTAAATGTCAAAATATATTTATGTTTATAAACAAAACAAAAGATAGTAAAAATTTTTCATTTTTCTCTTGACTCTTCTGACACAATTTCCTTTAAATGGTGTAAAAAGTATAAATTTGAATTAAATATTTCAACCGTTAAAATGACAACAATTGACTTTTAATATTATATCATTATATATGATTAAAAAAGGGTAATTGTAATGATAAACGGCAGTGTACATTTTGCAAACAGAGGAATTGTTCATAACATCAGAGCAATGAGAAGACAGCATGTTTTAATGGACATAACAAATCAGAATGTTGTAGGATTTGATAAAATCGGTTATCAAAGAAAAATTCCGGTTATTTCTTCTTTTGCAGAATTTATAGGTGAAGATGCTGTTTCCACAACTACCGACGATACAGTAGGAAGATTGCTTATTTCAAACAGCCCTCTAGATGTAGCACTCGCTGAAAAAGGGTTTTTTCAAATACAGACAAAAGATGGCATTAAATTAACCCGTGACGGACGCTTTATGATGAACAAAGAAGGCGAAATATTAACGCTTGAAGGTGATAAAGTGCTTTCTACTTCAGGATTTCCTCTTGTTTTACCTTTGGTACCCGAAAAACTTGATGATATAGTTATTGATTTAAACGGCAAAGTAAGTGTATTGAACGCTAAAACACGCAAACTTGAACCTGCAGGAACTATAAGTGTTGTAAGTCATGACGGAGTTGCCGTTCTTTCTCCGAACGTAAGACAAGGTTATAATGAATTTTCCAACGTAAGTATGGAAACTGAATTTATGCAGGCAATGGAATACCCCAAAATATTTGAAGCTAACAGTGTTGTATTTGGTATGCAAAATGACATATTACAACGCTCAATTCAATCGTTGAGCCAATAGGAGATAATTAAATGACAACTCTTTCAAGTATAATAAATAAAGGCATAATGAATTCCGAAATTCAGTATCAGCGTTTTGCTTATGTTGCTACAAATGCGGCAAATTACAATACATACGGATACAGAACGGTTCGCTTTGAGCAGATACTTGATGAAAACGGTATTCTTTCAGGTGTTGAAAGAAGCGACTTCACTCCCGGAGGCATTCAAAGAACTGCCCGTGATTTGGATATTGCAATTGACGGCATAGGATTTATTCCCGTAACCTCTGCTAACGGCGATGTTGCATATACTCGTGACGGAGTTTTAAAAATAAATAAAGACGGTTATATTGTAACTAATGACGATTATCTGGTCGGTGACGGTATTCAAGTTCCGGTTAATTATGATAATCTTCAAATTTCATCTGACGGAACAGTTGAAGTCTTTGCCGATGACGGTAATGAACGTGAAGTTCTCGGCAAAATACCTCTTGTAAATTTTTTAAATCCCGAAGGATTAAAAAGAGGAGATAATAACAAATTTTATTTAACGGCAGAATCAGGAGAACCTATATTGCTAAAAACACACGACAGGTTCAGACAGGGCAGTGTTGAAATGACTAACCTTGATTTAAGAGCGGAAGCAAATACCATATTGAGATTAAATGCCTCAATGCTCGCAAGTTTTAAGATTATGCAGACAATTAATGATATGTATCAAAAAACAATAAGATTGGCTCAATAATAATAAGGATTTATAAATGATACTTGGAAATGCAATAGCTAATAACCTCTACAAACTTGATTTAATAGCAGAAAGACAAAAAGCACTTTCTTGTAATCTTGCTAACATGGATACACCTCAATACAACAGGAAAGATGTTTCTTTTGCTCAATATTTAGGCGGCACATCAGGGTCACTCGAAACGGCATTATCAATTAAAATGGGACCTTCCCCAGTTACGGCACAAACTACTTCAGGTAAGGTTGATCCGGCAATGGAATTGGCTGAAATGAGAAAAATGCAGGCTTTTTATACGGAAGCAACAAGAAGAATGACTTCTATAATTACTGAAATGAAACAGGCAGTCAGTATGGGTAACGGGTAATAATTATGGGTATATTTAATTCAATGAATATAGGCATAGATGCCTTAAAAGTACACAGTGCAAGGCTTGACCTTGTATCTAAAAATATAGCTAATATTGATACACCTTATTACACAAGAAAAATTCCGCTTGTTGTTGAAACAGACAGAAGTTCTTTTCTTAGTGTAATGAAACAGATGAAGGAATCGGCATTCGGTTTGGGTACAATGCCTTATGCAGCAGGCAGTGTCGCTCTTTCGGGAGTTGTCGAAGACCCTACTCTCGGTGATAAATTATATAAACCGGGACATCCCGATGCGGATGAAAACGGTTATATTAGAACATCAAATGTTGATCCTCTTGTTGAAATAACTGACGGTATTATGGCTCAAAGAGCTTATGAAGCGGGTCTTGCAATAATATCAATGTCTAAAGCTATGGCAGACAGGGCGGTATCTATAGGACAGTAATAAAAAAATCGGTAGTGTGTTATGTTTACGGGTATGTTACAAAATTTATTAAATTCTTCAGGACAGGTTGCTGCAATGCAAAGAGCACAACAGCTTAACAATTATGTGCAATCTCGCAAAACCCCTGATATACAATCTCAAACTGCCGAAAAACTCCAACTGGCAGAAAGAATTCAAGCTGAAAGAAATATTCAAAATTTATCAAATATTTCTAATAAAAAAAACAATAAAAGCCTTGAAAATCCCTTTGACATGCCTGAATTAAATACTTTTGAAGATGTGCTTAATTCTTCTTTGAATGTTCATACGAGATTTAATGTTAATAAACCTAAATATAACATAAAATTCGGCGAATTAACAACTCACGCACAGGCTTTAAATGCACTTAAACAGCTTTCTGCCTTAGACTCATCTTCTGACTCGTCGTCTATTGACGCATTTGACAGTCTGACTTCATTAAAATTTCAACAGCCTGATTTTGATTTAACGGAGGCAATTACCAAAATGCAGGAATTACAAGCCTCAAAATCTGTTTCACAAATAAATCCCGTAAATCAGCTATCCGAAACTAACGAAGTTTCTAAAGTAAATTCCGTAAATCAAATATCGGAAGCACAGGCTTCAAGTGCAATTCCGCAAGCAAAAGAAAAATCTCACATAAAAGAGCTTGTTAATAAAATCGCAAAAAAACACGGAGTTGATGAAAAACTTATTCACGCTGTTATAAAGCAAGAATCGGGCTATAATCCGAATGCAAAATCTTCGGCAGGAGCACAAGGGTTAATGCAGTTAATGCCGGCAACCGCAAAATCTTTAGGAGTTAAAGACCCTTATAACCCTGCCGAAAATATTGACGGCGGCGTAAGATACTTGAAAAGCATGCTTGATAAATATAACGGCAGTATTCCTCTTGCACTCGCTGCTTACAATGCAGGCCCCGGAAATGTAGATAAATATAATAACATTCCGCCTTTTAAAGAAACTCAAAATTACGTTAAAAATATACTTGCAAATTATCTGTAATATATAAAATTATGATTTCATTTATATGAATGACAACAATTGACTTTTTATATTATATCATTATAAAGGTTATTAAGGGTGTATGTATGATAGAAAACAGAATAGTACCAAATATTAATATTTTTTCAAATCTATCACAATCTTTTCCGATTGATGATTTTTCAAAACAGGGTTTTGGTTTGAGTAAATTGGATTCGCAAAAAGAAACAAGTTTTAAAGATGTTTTATCCGGACTTGTCAGTAATCTTAATGCGGAAATACAAAAGCCTGACCAACTATTACAAGCTCAAATGATGGGAAATCAGGATGTCGATATCCACGATGTTGTTACAGCAATAGCTAAAGCAGATTTAGGAGTTACAATGGCTGTTCAAATGACATCCAAAGTAGTTACCGCATACAATCAGGTTATGCAGATTTCCATTTAACATCAAAGCAAAATTTTTTATATTCTTTTAACGGAAACCATAAAATATTTGTTAACGCAAGATAAGGAGAAAAAAGAGAAATTTGTTATTACGATGAAAACTATTGAATTTCCTCTTTTTTATTTCAATTCCTGAATTGTTTTAAAATGCATTTTTGCTATTTCGTTTAATCTTTCAAAAGAATATTTTTTTATAAATTCTTTTGCCTGCTCTTTTACAGAGGAAGAAACTCCTTTTGAAAAGTTTATTTCATATCTGTTTGAAAGTTCCTGCATTCTTTTTACAAATTCTGCCCTTGCCAGAACAGAGGCGGCAGCAACTGCTATATCGGCTTCTGCTCTTACGCTCTGCTTTAAAACTATACTCTTGCCTTTATTCATTAATGCGTTTTTTATTAAACCGTCATCGCCGAATTTATCTGCCAG
>CAJONH010000163.1 GCA_905235825.1 Candidatus Gastranaerophilales bacterium | reverse complement strand
TTTTTGATTAAATGTTTTACATCTTTTTTTATCTATAATCCAACTTCCAAAACCTTGTCTGCGTGGACTAAAGTCCACCCTACTGCTTTATTGTTTCTGTTATTTAATTTTTGTGTTAAAATGTGTACAAAAAATTAAGTTAAATTGCCAACACGTTTAACTTCTTAACATAAAAAACAAAAAACAGGTAACATTTGCAATTATCGTGCTAAATTTATCTGCTTGTTAATTTGCATTTATTTTTCGATTTCAATTTTATAATCTTTCGAAAATATTATGACACAACAAGACACAAAAGTCAAATATTATTTTAGACAACAAGGAAACAAAATGACACAATATTGCGAGATAACTATTCAAGACGCTATTTTTAAATTACAAAATGCGGCAAAACAAAAAATAACTTTTGGTGATATTGCCAAATTATTAGGTATTTCAAGACAAGCTATCAGCAATAGAGTAGCCAGAAATATTAAGTTGCAGGAGTTTGAATGGAATAAATTACAGGAACATTTTTTACAGACATTTAGTGATAATTCTGTAAATACAATTGAAGAATATAAAAGCAATAGTATGTTAGAAATTGATTATTATCCTGATATATTTGGTATATTTAAAAATGGGAAATTTATATTATCAAATGATAAAATTAAACTAAATATTCCTCTGGAACTTATATGTTCTTATTCGCCGAAAAAAACATATTCCATTATTAATGCTTCAGGAAACAGCATGTCACCATTGATAGTAAATAATGATAAACTTATTATCGAACATTATTCTAATAGTCAAATAACAGATAATCAAGTTTATATTTTTGGCTATGATGAAAAACTTTTTATAAAAAGATTGGTACAAAATATAAATCAGTTATCTGTTATTTCCGATAATGAAGATAAAACTGTTTATCCTACGCAATATATAGAAGGTATTAACATGAAAAATATTTTTATTATCGGTAAAGTAACAGGCTTATTAAGAAAATTTTCGTAAATAGATATAAATTATTCATGAAAAAAGAGATATCATATTTCAATGATATCTCTTTTTAATAATTAAAATTGATTATTTACAAGCACCGCAGGTACAGCAATCTCTCAAAGTTTCTTTTGCTTCTTCCAGTCTTACTTTTATACGACCGTCAACTGCAATACCTTCACCTGTTTTTTCCGAGATTAGCAGCGGGTTAATATCAAGTTCATCTATAAACTTAAAGTCGCTGACCAATTGAGAAAGTCTTAGCAATGTTTCTTGAATTTGTTCCATTTGTGCAGGTGTAGTACCCCTTGCACCTTCAAGTAATTTATATGCTTTAACAGATTTAATCATTTCCAGTGCATCAATGTCGGTTAAAGGAGCTATTCTGAATGTTACATCTTTCATAACTTCAATGAACACACCGCCAAGACCAAACATCATCATCGGTCCGTATTGCGGATCTGTTGCTATACCGCAAACCATTTCTCTGTTACCTTTTACCATTTCTTGAATGATAACCCCTTCAAGACCGTCAATTAAGCCTTTTTCGGTTAATTTTGCAATCAAGTCATTATATTCAGCTTTTAATTGTTCTTCAGATTGAATATTAACACGAACACCGCCTACATCAGTCTTGTGTGAAGTTGTTTTTGATGTCATTTTCATTACAACCGGATAACCTATTGAATTACCTACTGTTACAACTTCATCAATATTTGTTGCAAAGCCTGATTTACAAACTCTTATGCCGTAAGCATCAAGAACATCAATACTTTCACGAGTCGTTAATTGTGCTCTGCCTTCTTCTATTGATTGTCTTATTATATTAGCAGCCCTTTCTCTATCAACATCGTAGCATGGAATTCTTCCTTCGGGTCTGTTTTGCCATAATCTTTGCTGATTTAATCTGTTAAATCCGTCAGCAGCTTCTTCTGCATACATAAAGAACGGCATATTAACATTCATATCCGACAATTTAGTGAAAAATTCATTTTTTGTCATAAATACACCGATAACCGGTTTATGAGGATATTGTGCTTTAATTTCCATAACGGCTTTTGCAACGTCAATATCTTTTAAGCCTAAGAATGGCAAGTAAATTACCATAATCATATCAACATTTTCGTCTGCAATAACTGTTTCAAGTGTTTGCTTATAGTGTTCGATAGGTGCAGAAGCAATCATATCAATAGGATTTTTTACGGAGGCTGCAGAAGGTAAGAAACTTCTCAATTTATCTTTTGTGGCATCGGATATTTTAGCCATTTGCATGCCGTATTCACAAACTGCATCGGTTGCCATAATACCGGGGCCGCCTGAGTTTGTTATTATAGCAACTCTGTCGCCTTTCGGAACAGGACAAGTAGCAAAAACTTTAGCTGTTGCAAACAAATTTTTCAATGAATATTCTCTTATAACACCGGATTGATTTAATAATGCATTTGCGGCTTTATCCGCACCTGCCAATGAACCCGTATGAGAAGATGCTGCACTTGCACCTGCTGCACTTCTTCCTGCTTTTAATGCAAGAACAGGTTTTTTCTTTGTAATTCTTGTTGCTAATTTTCTGAAATTTGCGGGATTTTGAATTGATTCCATATATAAAAGAATTTGTTGAACATCTTCATCATTTTCCCAGTATTCCAAGGCTGTTTCTGCATTAACATCAGCTTGATTACCAATTGAAATGAACTGTGCAAAACCCAGATTTAAGTCTTTTAATATGTTTAAAATACCGCCGCCTAAAGCACCTGATTGTGATACAAAACCGATATTACCACGTTCCGGAAGTGATTCGGCAAAACATCCGTCCATTCTGATATCTTCGTGTGTATTAACAACACCTAAACAGTTAGGGCCAACACATCTCATGCCATATTCTCTTACTTTGTTTAATAATTGTTTTTCAAGTTCTGCACCTTCAGCACCCGTTTCTTTAAAGCCTGCCGTAATTATGCACAAACCTTTTATTCCTTTTGTGTGGCATTGGTCAATTGTATCAAGTACAAATTTTGCATTAACTACAATAATAGCCAAATCAACATCATCCGGTATTTCGTTAACATTTGTATATGCCTGTAAACCTTCAATGACTCCGCCTTTAGGATTTACCGGATATATTTTACCCGTAAATTTATATTCCTGTAATCTTTTCATAATGTCCGAGCCGATTGTATGTTCTTTTGTTGAAGCACCAACAACGGCAATTGATTTCGGTTTCATTATTTTGTCCAATAATTCGTTTTGCATGTTTTTTCTCCTAATTAATTGCAAATCTAGTAACCGTTTTCTATCCACGGACGCTCTCTGAATTTTGCGCCCAATTCTTTTGTTATTTCAATACATTTATCAATATCAACATCATAATCTTTATAATGAGTTACAATTGTTGCGGTTGTATCAAAACCTTGATTTACAGCTTCTTTTATAAAATTTTTTACACCTGTATATGCATTATCTATAGAAGGAAGAGAAATTTTATTATATACTTCTTCATTTTCCGCATTAAGACTTATTGAAAAGCGGTCAATGAGTCCTTTTAGTTCGGGAAGAACATTTCGTTTATATACTAAATTTGCATGCCCGTTTGTATTAACTCTTATTTTAA
>CAJONH010000162.1 GCA_905235825.1 Candidatus Gastranaerophilales bacterium | reverse complement strand
GTTAAAACAGCAAGTGAAGCTATTAATAAAGAAACAGACGAAAAAAAGAAAAAGGCTTTGGAAGAAAAATATAATAAAGAATTTAAAACAAAGCAGGAAACAATTGCAAAAAACTATGAAACAAAATTACTTGCAATTGATAAGAGTATTTCGGCTCTTATTGCAAATAATGCAAAAACAAACGGTTATAATCTGGTTTTGGCAAAAGGTGTTGTATTATCGGGCGGAACTGATATTACCGATGAAATTTCAAAACTTGTTAAATAAATGATTTACTTTACATAATCTAATATTTAAAAGATGTAATACATTTTGTAATTACATCTTTTATTCTAAACTTACTTTAATAAAGCATAAATGCTTTCTATATCCAGTTTTTGTTTTATTGTATTTTTATCCGCACTTCGTTTTTTATAAGCACGTTTTGACCATTTATAAGCCTTTTTCAAATATTCTTCATTTTTTGTTTTTTTATAGTTATATTCATTTATATAAGAAAGATAAAGACATGGAATGTAATTTTTTTTGTCGATTTTGTATGCATTTTCAAAAAGTTCGGCAGATTTTTGCATATCATCTTTCAGATAGGCGGAATATGCTTTTTCTATAATTTTTTGCTGAGGAGTTATCGGAGAATAATATACAGTTCCTCTGTTATTTTCAGAAACTAAAACTATTGATTTTCGGTCAGATGAGCGTTTCATTTTCATAACAGGTTTTTCGTATAGATTTTTTTCACCGTCAATTCTTAATGTTTCAATATCCAACAGTGCAATCTGCTTATTGATATTCATAATTCTTTCACTGTGCATTGGATGAGTATCTTTATAATTTTTTTCAGTTTCGCCAAGCTGTGCAAGAGAAGATAAAACATCATTAGCATAATCAACATTATATCCGGCTTTTGCCATCAGTGAAAGTGCTTCAATATCAGCTTCCGTTTCGTTTTGTCTTATTCGTTTATACCAGATACGTTTTCTTATTTCATAAGGCGGAATAAACAATAAAGGAAAAACAAGATAGAAGCATCCCCAGGAATTATACAATCCTATATTTAATTTTCTTATTCTTTCATAGGCATGAATATTTTTGGGTATATGCCCTAATATATGATGCGACATTTCATGTCCGATTAACCAAGCAAGTGCATCTTCGTTATCATAAAACGAATCTGCCATAGAACTGTTTATTGTAACTAAATTTGCAGAAGATGCATAAGCATTTACTTCTTTTGTTTTTTTATCTATTAAAAACCGCCAGTTTTGTGTATCCAAATTATTCGCACGTATTATTCTGTCTGCGGTTTTATAAAATAAATAATATCCTTCCGTCCAAGAATTTTTTGTTTTTTCGTATTCCGAATTTTTACCTTTTTTTTCATCTGTTTCGATATCGGCAGAAACATTTCCGTCTTCATCAATATATAAAGTGTAATTAGAAGCCAAAGCTCTTACTTTTTGATATTCTTTTTCATCCTGACGTAATTTTTCTTTAAATGCTTTTTGGTCTATTCGGGTATGTGAGGGTAGTTTTATTATCTTTGGGTCTTTTTTTATAATATTTGTTTCTTGTACATTTTTTACCGTCTGATTTATTTTAGAAACTTCACTTATTGCAGAGCAGGTATTCACACTGCAAAAACACATTAAACAAATTGACGCTATTGTTTTTTTCATTTTATTACTTTTCCTCGGACATATTAATAGTTTATTACATATTTTATCATATAATTTAAAATAAGGACTAATGAGTATTTCTTACAAGTTCATAAGGATTAATTATAAGACATAATTCTCCTGTCGGAAGAATTGTAAATCCGCTTATATTTTTTATTCTTAAAATCGGGAGTACAAGTTTCTTTTGAAAAACCTCCTGATCTCCTATAAGTTTATCTACTATATATGCAGTCTGTTTTTCATGGCTTTCAATAATAATTACCGTAAGCTGACTGCTTGAATTAATAGTATCAGGCTCCCCGAGCAGATTTGATAATGAATAAACAGGTATGGTATGGTTATCATATATAACGGATTTTATACCGTTTTTTTCAAAAACCTGCTCCTTTGTTATTCTGGTAACAAATTTTATTGTATTAACGGGAATAGCGTATTTTTGACCATTTACAAGCAATATAAATGTTTTTATTGTTGACATTGATAGGGGAAGTCTGATTGTTACTTTACATCCCTTATTTAATACGGAATCAATCAAAATTTCTCCGTTTAAATTTGTAATTTTCGTTTTTACAACATCAAGTCCTATACCTCTGCCTGATATCTCGGTTACGTTTTCTTCGGTTGAAAATCCTGGGAAAAACAGTAATTTCATAAGCTGTTTAGAATCCATGTGGACTATTTCTTCTTCTGTTAACAGACCTTTTTCAAGAGCTTTCTCTTTCACTTTTTCAAGATTTACACCGTATCCGTCGTCTTCTATAGTGATTATGACATTATTTTCTTCTTGTTTTGAAGTTAAACGAACCGTACCGATTTCATTTTTACCTTTTTTTATTCTTTCTTCGGGTAATTCTATACCGTGAGAAACAGAATTTCTCAGAATATGAATTAAAGGCATTTTTATTTCTTCAATTATTTTTTTATCAACGGCAGTATCACTACCGGATATAATAAAATCAATTTTTTTATTGTTTTCTTTAGCTATATCCCTAATCATACGAGGGAAAGAGTGAAATAAAGTTGCAAGAGGCAAAACTCTTATTCCTTTTGCAATAGCTTCAATTTCCATTGTTGTTTGATGCAGTTTATTATCATCTTCCGATATTATGTTATACAGATTTGTAAAATCAGTATTAATTTCATTTATTAAATCAGCATTATCGGCAAAAAACTGCTGTGTTCTTTTATAAAATATTCCGGCACCTTCATCAATATCAGAGGCAAAAAACCCTTTTTTCTCCAAATATTTTAAATAACTCAATATTTTTTTGCTTACACCGTTCCATTTTATTAGTTTTGAATTTATTTTTGCAAGTTCAATTATGTGTTCTCTTGTTTTAATACCGTTAATTAACAATTCTCCGGTCTGAGAAATAAGATTATCAAGTTTTGATGTATCAACTCTTAAAGTTTTTATTTCCTGTAAATCTATAGATTTTAATTTTCTGTTTAATTCTTCCCCGCTTGCGGCTAAATTATTATTATTACCGTCTTTTATATCAAAATTGGATTGAATAACGGCTGTTTTGGATGAAGAAGTTTTATCTTTAGCAATATTAAACATATCTTCAACAAAAATTAAACGCTGTAATAATGAATTATAGTTATTTTCGTAATCATTATTATCTTTTAAAGATAAACGCTTTGTTAAAAATATCCCTTGCAGTAAAACCATATAGCATTCATTATCAAAACTTTTGCCTTTACTGTCGGCACAATCAAATATGTTAATAACTTTTGCCAATATGTTTGAAATTCTAATGTCTTTAGTTAATCTTGATATGTTTTTTAATTTTTCTGAAATTTCTTTTATATAACTTCTATCTGTTTTTATTTTTTGCAAATTTGTTAAAATAAATTCAAAATTGTCATTTATAACTTTATCTTCATTTGAAATTTCAGGTGCTTTTTTTTCGGCTTCAATTTTTTTTGGTTCGCTATGGTGCTTATTGGGTATTTTTCTTTCCACGGACATTATGTTTAAATCTTTATACAGATTATAAATAACTGTTCTAAGTTCAATAATACGCTGTTTAAGAAATACTATATCACTTTTTTGCTTGGCACTGCCTGATACGAAAGCTATTAAAAAAGCTATTCTTTCTTTAACTTCACTGTAATCGGTATGAGTAAAAATTTCTGCAAGCTGTTCAAAATTTTCTTTTAAAACTTGGATGCTTTCTTCAAAATCATCTTCTATATCTTCTTTTTCAAGAACAAACATTAATTCAAGCAGAATGGCATTAATGTCCATTTCTTTATTTACAATATAGTCGAGAGGCTTTGCCGAATTTTCATCAGCAATTACCGCATTATGCGTAATAAAATCATCTAATTTATTAAGAAATACGGTAACATTCTCATCTTTACAATCTTCTTTTTGACTTACTGATTTTTCTACCAATTCATATAAAAAGTCGCATGCTTTGTATATAACTTGAAAAAAATCGGTCTTAATTTTAACATTATCATTCTTCCAATAAGAAAGAATATCTTCTAATTTATGCGAAATATTTTGTACACCGTTAAAACCAATCATTCTGGCTCCGCCTTTTAATGAATGAGCCAATTGAAATAACTCTTTTATCGGAGTTTTATCATCCGGTTTTTTTTCAAGTTCCATAAAGCGGTCATTTAATTTTTGAATTATTTCTTCGCTTTCCGCTTTAAATATATTCAATATTTCTTCAAATTCTTCAGGGTTATATTGCATAAATCATCTTTCTAATTAGCAATATTATCTTTTATGTTTGTTGAAATTTCAGAGAATGCTCTTATATTTTCAATATTTTCTTCAAGAGTATTCAGTGTTTCCGATATACTTTTCTGCATTACTTCAATTATTTCAAGAACATCATTTGTAATAGACTGCTGTTCAACGGATGAAGTTAAGACATCATTAAGATCATCATTAAATTCTTTAATTTTATTTACAACACTTGAAAAATTAGAATTAATTTCGGATGATAAACGGACACCGTGCTCAATTTCTTTGGTTCCGTCTTCTGTAGCCATAATTGTTGAAGATGTTGTTTGTTCAATTTCTGAAACAAGAGTTGTAATTTTATTTGTAGCTTGTTTTGATTCATCTGCAAGTTTTCTGATTTCACCTGCAACTACGGAAAAACCTTTACCGTATTCACCTGCTCTTGCTGCTTCAACTGCCGCATTTAATGCAAGCATGTTTGTCTGTTCCGATATATTTTCTACTATATTTACTGTAGCACCTATTTGTTTTATGTAATCGGTTAATTCTATAATTAATTCTGCAATTACCTGAACTTTATGTTTTAATGCCTGCATTGCATTTATATTATCATTCAAGGCTTTTGTTTCTCTATTGGAAAAATCATAAGTTTCTTGTATTTTAGATGATATATTTTGAGTTTTTTCCTTTGTTTTTATTGAACCTGATTTAAATAATCTTGTTATTTGTACTACCTGATTTAATTTTTCGGTATATTTATTTGTTAATTGTCTTTGTTTTTCACTTAATTGAAGTACTTTTACCGAAATTTTTTGAAATTCTCTTAATTCATTGTCAATTAATTTATCCATGGATTTAAGAAGTTCATTTCTGGAAAGCTGATATTGGACAAAATATAACAGGAGTGTAACAATAATCCACATTATCATCATTGTTTTATCCTGAATATATATAACAAAAGCCACTATTAATATAGTGACAATCCCTAAAATTACAGTGTCCTTAATATTTTTAGCCGTTAATTGATTTATTAAACTTGTATCTCTGCCTGCCATAATTTGCTCCTTTTAACAAATAGATTATATTCCATATTTATCATTTAATAATCATTAAAATACAGTATCTATTATAAATGTGAAACAGTAAAAGAACAAATTGTAAAATTAATATAATATCAAAATAAATTGTTTATAGTATAATCTTAGTATATATTTTTAGAAGACAAAAAGGATAATAATATGGCAGTAAGACAAAGACAACATGAACAAGACCCTATGGTCAGGAGAACTAATTTTGATGCAGTGGAATCAAATTTAACGGATGAACAGGCAAAGTTAGAAGCATCACGCTGTTTGAATTGTAAAAAACCACGCTGTGTGGAAGGATGTCCTGTAAATATAAACATTCCCGCATTTATACACGAATTAAAAGAAGGTAATTTGGATAAAGCAGGAGAAGTTATTCGTGAATCAAGTCTTCTGCCTTCAGTCTGCGGCAGAGTTTGTCCTCAGGAACGCCAGTGCGAAGGTAAATGCGTTTTAGGTATCAAAAGTGAACCGATTGCGATAGGAGCACTCGAAAGATATGTAGGCGATGCAACAAACGTTAAAATAGGTGATATAAAAGAATCAGGCAAAAAAGTTGCTATTGTTGGTTCAGGTTGTGCAGGTATAACCGCTGCCGCTGATTTAAGACGTGAAGGTCATGAAGTTGTTGTTTTTGAAGCACTTCATAAACTCGGCGGTGTATTAAGGTATGGTATTCCTCCTTTCAGACTTCCCAGAACTTTTCTTGATAAAGAAATCAAAAATTTAAAAGATATGGGTGTTAAATTCGTAACTAACGTGGTTGTTGGTAAATCCATTACAATTAAACAACTTGAAGAAGACGGATTTGATGCTGTTGTTATAGGTTCAGGGGCAGGCTTGCCTAAAATGATGGGAATACCCGGTGAAAATCTTAACGGTGTATATAGTGCAAATGAATTTTTAACCCGTGTTAATTTAATGCAGGCAAATTTGGAAGAAACACCGACTCCGATTAGAGTAGGAGAAAAAGCTGCAATAATAGGCGGAGGAAATGTTGCTATGGATGCCGCAAGAGTTGCCGTAAGAATTGGATTTAAAGAAGTTTATATAGTTTACAGAAGAACCGAAGCAGAACTTCCTGCCCGTCTTGAAGAAATCCGCCACGCAAAAGAAGAAGGCGTTATATTTAAATTTTTACACGCACCGAAAGAAATTTACAATAAAGACGGATATGTTGCAGGAATGCAATTTGAAATTATGGAACTCGGTGAAGCTGATGAATCAGGAAGAAGAAAACCCGTTCCTACAGGTAAAACAGTCGATTTAGATGTTGATACCGTTGTTGTTGCTCTCGGAACAGGCCCAAATCCTACAATTCAGGCTTCTATGTTAAGAGATAAAATGAATTTAAATACGGATAAAAAAGGTTATATTATTATTGATGAACAAACAGGTGCTACATCGGTAGACGGTGTTTTCGCAGGCGGAGATGTCGCTCCTACAGGCCCTTCAACCGCAATTAATGCAATGGGAGCAGGTAAAAGAGCTGCAAAAGCAATTAATG
>CAJONH010000161.1 GCA_905235825.1 Candidatus Gastranaerophilales bacterium | reverse complement strand
TCAAGAAAAAATCTTCTAATCGGGATTCTTCATACCTATTTTGTTAATTTCAACTCCGAACGGCATAACTCGCATTCGCTCAAACAGGCAGTAGAGTAGGCTTTAGCCTACCAAAATTTAATGTTTTATTGTTTGATAGACTGAAGTCTACCCTACTTTACTGTTATAAAGATTCTTCACCCCTGAATTGACATTGGGTTCAGTCCTGAAGCTGCAAGCCGAAGGAGCTCAAAAATCAGACTTTTTAGACTGCCCCATTGTTTATAAATTATTATCTTAATGTATTTCTTATGTTAGTAGTAATTTGAACACCGCTTCCGCCTTTATTCAAACTGGTTAATGCAATCATTTCCGTTTTAACCATATCACGTTCTGCCCAATCACGAATATATCTTTCCAAACCAAAACAGTTCCCTCGTTCTTTCAATCCGCTTTCAACACCAAATTCGGCAGAAACCATTCCCATAGAAACTACAAATGTAACATGTTTTGGATCTCTATCATTCAAACTGAGCTGAATTGAATTAATTCTTCTGTATGCTGAACCTAATTTTTCAGCTATATCCTTTTTATTTGTTAAATAGTTAATAAGAGATTGTTCAAGAGCCTGCAATTTACTTGATTTTACTTCATTATCCATTTCTTTTCTCTTTCTGATATATTAACTGTTAATTATACTATTCCACATTTTTAATATAGTTAAACAAAACTAACAACTACATTATACAACTTTTTGCACAAAATTTTTCTTATAACATAGAAAATATGGCTTTATAATATGCCGAATAGCCTTTAGCAGCTATTATTGCGACCATACATCCAACAATAAGAAGAACTATCGGGCCTATAAGTTTTAGAATTGCCTTAATTGATGTATCTGTTTGATTTTCGTAGTCTTTCGCTATAATATTATACATTTTATCAAGTTTTCCTGATTCTTCACCTGCCGTAATCTGTGATATTGCATATCCGGAAAATACCCCCGTAATATTCAAAGCTCTTGAAACAGGTGTTCCTTTATCTGTCATTTTTTCAGCCCGTTTTATTTTTTGATGAATTTCTTCTGTTCCTATAACCGAATTTGCTAGCATTATTGACTTTGAAGCAGAAATACCCGCTTCATAAGCAAGTGACATTATATAGAAAAAATTAGTAAAATAGTAATTAGTTAAAATTCCTTTAATACCCCAAAAAGAAGAAAAACATTTTTTTACCAAATGTAATATTTTGGGAGTTTTTAATATATAAAATATGCATCCAAATATAAATATAAAAACTGCAATTATTTTTATTATGCCCGATATATAAAGAGAGGATATGCATATATCTTCATAATCGCTTATTGAACGAAGTAAAGGCAGTACAATAAACATAAAAATCATTCCGACTAGCAGTGCAAAGAAAAACATACAGACAGGATAAATAAGTGCAGTAAATAAATTGGATTTCAACTCCTGCTGTTTAGTTATATTTGAACAAATATCGGAAAGAATATGTTCAAGTTTTCCTGATTCTTCTCCTGCAGCGAGTAATGCAGCATAGGCAGTTCCAATTTGTTTTTGAAACGGATAAAGTGCTTCTTCTATTGTTTTACCCTGATTAATTTGATTTAATGCTGAATTACATAAGGCTTTTATTTTTTCATTCCGGCTTGAATTTGCTATTGACTTAAAAACATCACCCGCCGGCATTCCTGATTCATATAAAGAAGCGAATGAAGCAAAAAATTCCTTTTTTTCTTTTAAATTAAACTCAACATTTTCTATATTTTTAACCATAATTTTATTATATACAATGCTGAAAAAATATAAAAGAAAATTTTAACAAACATAGAACCTTGCACGATATTAAAAACAAGATTATAATATCAAAAGGAGTTTATATGAATATTATTGATATTATTGAAAAAAAGAAAAAGGGCGGAGTATTATCCGAATCGGAAATTAAATATTTTATTGAAGGAGTTACAAAAGGTACAATTGAAGATTATCAAATATCGGCATTATTAATGGCTGTGTATTTTTCAGGAATGAACATTGATGAAACAACTCTGCTGACAAAATATATGGCAGAATCAGGAGAAATGCTCGATTTATCGGATATCTCCAATAGCATAATTGATAAGCATTCGACAGGCGGAGTCGGAGATAAAATCACATTGATTTTTCTTCCTCTTATGGCGGCATCAGGACTATATACCGCTAAATTATCGGGCAGAGGACTCGGTCATACCGGCGGAACTATTGATAAACTTGAATCAATTCCTAATTTTAAAACAAATTTATCAATTGAAGAATTTAAAAATAAAGTAAAAACTCACGGTACTGCTATTGCAGCTCAAACACTTGATTTAGCTCCTGCCGACGGAAAACTTTATGCTCTTAGAGATGTTACTTCAACGGTTGATATAGTTCCGTTGATAGCTTCAAGTGTTGTTTCAAAAAAAATAGCTTCGGGTGCAAATCATATTATTTTAGACGTTAAATACGGAAAAGGTGCATTTATAAAAACTCCACAAGAAGCTCAAAAGTTGTCGGAAATTATGGTGGAAATCGGTAAACGCTTAAACAGAAATATATGTGCCGTCATAAGTTCAATGGATAGACCGCTTGGCAGAGCCGTTGGAAATTCAGTGGAAGTTCAGGAGGTAATTGAATTTTTAAAAGGTAATAAGGAAGATGATTTAAAAGAAATAACTTATGCTCTTTGTAAAAAGGCTTTTGAAAAATCGGGAAGAACCGAAGGTGATGAATATTTAGATGAACTTATTTCGAGCGGAAAAGCTCTTGAAAAGTTTAAAGATATTATAGAAGCTCAAAATGGAGATTCTTCCGTTATTGATGATTATACAAAATTTCCGAAAGCATCAATTACATACGAAGTAAAATCCCCTAAAAACGGTTTTGTAACCGATATAGATGCACTAAAAATTGCAAAAGCCTGCAAAAATTTGGGGGCAGGCAGAGAAAAAAAATCGGATAAAATAGATTATAGTGCCGGAATTTATTTAACACGGCGTTATTCACAAGCCGTAAGTAAAGGGGAAACTATTGCAATCATTTATACAAACAAAGAAAATTCAGTTAAAGACGCAGAAAATTTAATTCTTTCAGCTTATGAAATATCGGATAAAAAACCTTCAACAATTAATATTGTTTATAAAATAATAGATTAACTGCTTAACATATTAATTGAAGGTATGATATCATAATCCTATGAAAAAAATTTTGATTATCAGAATTGGTGCAATAGGAGATGTAGTTCATACTACAAATCTTTATCGTGCAATAAAATGGCAGTATCCGGAAACAGAAATACATTATTTAACCTCGGAACTTATTAAACCTTTATTGGAAGCGGATATTGATATTGCTAAAATTATAACGGTTCAAAAAAAGTTAAAACTTTTTTCACGAGAAACAAAAGAACTTATACAAAAACTAAAATCGGAAAATTATGATGCTGTATTCAATTTACAGCCGTCACTAAAAACCCGTTTATTGGTAATGCTTGCAGGAATAAAAAAGCAGGTTGTTTATAAAAAAAATTTTAAAATTCATGCCGTCAAAAATTTTTGGCAGACAGGTTTAAAATTATTTCCAAATCTTTCGGAAATAAAAGATGTAAAAATTTATTTACCTGATATTTCACTAAAGAAAGCACAGGAACGGGTAAAAGATTTAAAGCACCCGATTATTATTATAAATGCGGGCGGAATGTTTTCAAAACGGCAGGGAAGAACTTATCCCGTCGAAAAATGGATAGAGCTTTGCAGTAAAATTTCACAATCATATAATCCAACCTTTATTTTAAACGGAGCAAAAGAAGATAAAGAGTTTTTACTTCCGCTTGAAAAAATAAAAAATTCAATAAATTATATTGGTGAATTATCTTTAGAGGAGTCCTGTGCTGTAATAGCTCAATCTGACTTAATGATTTCCGGAGATTCGGGACCTTTGCATATTGCTTCGGCACTGGGAGTTAAATCAATCGGTTTATACGGTTCAATGCCCGTAAACAGGACAGGCTGTTATTGCAGCGGTATAAACATAGTTTCAACAAAGAAATGTGTTCCATGCAACAGAAGAAAATGCCGATATTTAAAAGGAACAAATAAAATATATACCCCTTGTATGGAAGAAATAAGCACCAATACAATTTTTGAAAAAGTAAAAGATTTATTAAACGAATAAATTTAAATTATATAACCCTTTTTAATTAAATACATTTGTGATAAATTAAACATATCGTATATTTTAACGGGTTATTTATTATGAATGAAAAATTTTATTTAACTACTGCAATTGATTATGTGAACGGAGCTCCGCATATAGGTCATGCTTATGAAAAAATACTATCCGATGTAATTATAAGACATAAAAGACAATTGATTAATAAAGCATATATGCTGACAGGTACCGATGAACACGGAATAAAAATACAAAAAACAGCGGCTGCAAAAGGTGTAACACCAAAAGAATTATGTGATGAAAACTTTTCTAAATTTGAAAATGCTTGGAAAGAATTGGAAATAAGCTATGACCAAATAATAAGAACTACCGATGAAAAACATAAAAAAACAGTAAAACAAATTTTTAAAAAGCTGTATGAAAATGGAGATATATATAAACATTCATACAAAGGATTATACTGTGCAGGCTGTGAAAGTTTTTTAAGTGCAAAAGATTTAACTGAAGACGGCTTGTGTCCTAATCATTTAAAAAAACCTGAAGAAATTACCGAAGAAAACTACTTTTTTAAATTAACAAAATACAAAGAAAAAATTGCAGACTATATAAAATCTCATCCTGATTTTATCCAACCTTCAATAAGAGTTAATGAAATATTAAATCAACTCGAAAATATAGAGGATATATCTGTATCAAGAACAAAAAATTCGGTGCAATGGGGAATTGGTGTTGACGGAGATGATACTCAAACAATATATGTTTGGATTGATGCACTTTCAAATTATATAACGGCTATCGGATATGATATTGAAAATCCTTCAGAACAATTCAAAGAATTGTGGCCTTGCGATGTACATGTTATAGGTAAAGATATAATTAAATTTCATTCTATTTATTGGAGTGCAATCCTTATGTCGCTCGGCTTGCCTTTAGCTCATTCAATATTTGCCCACGGCTGGATTACAATAGATCAATCAAAAATGAGTAAATCCCTCGGAAATGTTATTGCCCCCCATGATATATTACAGTTATTCAATCTTAAAAAACCGGATGCGTTCAGATATTATATGGCATCTGCCGCTTTAATAGGAAAAGACGGCAATTATTCGGATGAAGACTTTAAAGAAAAAGTTAATGCCGATTTAGCCAATAATATAGGCAATCTGTTAAACAGAACTCTAAATATGCTTGTTAAATATTTTGACGGTGAAATAAAACAGGAATTTATAACGGATAAAAATTCTAAAATAGCAGTAATGGCTGAAAATACAAAAACTCAAATCATAGAATGTTTTAATAAGTTTGAAATAGCTGAAGCTGCAAATTTAATCGTCAATTTTGCCGATTCTGTTAATAAGTACGTTACGGAAACAGCCCCTTGGAGTTTAGCTAAAGAAGAAAAAATGCAAGAGTGCGGACAAGTATTATACACGGTTCTTGAAGCTATGAGATATATAGGAATTTTATTATATCCGTATTGTCCGAATATATCGGAAGATATTCTTTTGCAGCTAAATGAAAAACCTGATTTTAAATATACAAATCTTGAATGGGGACGGCTTGGAACAGGTAAAATAACGGAAAAAGAAAAAATTAACCCCGTATTTTTAAGATTGGATTCCGAATTTGCAACAAATAAGAAGAAGGCATAAAATTGTTAATTGAAGAAATTAAACAAATTTATAATCCGGTAAAATCATTGTATGATAAAGCATTGAAGTTTTTTGATGCAAATGCTTTAAAAAAATCAATAGAAGAAAATGAAAATAAAATGCAGACCGGCGAGGTTTGGTCAAACCCGGAATTATCTTCTAAAATAGCTCAGGCAATAAAAGAAGATAAAGACAGCCTTGAAAAAATATCATATTGGAAAAATCTTAAAAGTGATATTGAAACTTTTTTTGAATTATACGAAGAAACAAAAGATGAAAGCCTTATATCGGAAGCAGAAGCAACAGTTAATACATTAAAATCAGAACTGGAAACATGGGAAATAGAAGCAACTCTAAACGGAGAATATGATAAATCGGATGCATTGTTGACAGTTAATGCAGGTGCAGGCGGTACGGATGCTCAGGATTGGGCTCAAATGCTTTTGAGAATGTATATGCGTTGGGCTGAACAAAAACACTGGAAAGTAGAACTGCTGGAAAAATCAGACGGTGATGAAGCCGGAATAAAATCCGCAACAATAAAAGTATCAGGCAAATATGCTTACGGAATGGCAAAAGCAGAAAAAGGAGTTCACAGACTGGTAAGAATATCTCCTTTTAATGCAAACGGAAAAAGGCAAACCAGTTTCGCCAGTTTGGAGGTCAGCCCTGTTATAGAAGATTTCAGTAAAAAAATAGAAATCTTGCCCGATGATATTGAAGTTGATACAATGCGTTCGGGCGGAGCAGGCGGACAAAATGTAAATAAAGTAGAAACAGCCGTTCGTATTTTGCATAAACCGACAGGAATAGTAGTTAAATGCCAGCAGCAGCGTTCTCAGCTTCAAAATAAAGAAACGGCACTGCAAATGCTCGCATCTAAACTCCTTGCAATAAAACAAGCCGAACATGAAGAAAAACTGGCTAAACTTAAAGGACAGAACATGGATATAAATTTCGGCTC
>CAJONH010000160.1 GCA_905235825.1 Candidatus Gastranaerophilales bacterium | reverse complement strand
TTTACATTTTGCAAATTTACAGAACTGCATTTTACAAAATCGCAGGTTCTATTTTTAAAATTTTGCTCACATTTTGCTCACAAATTTCAAAAAAATATATAAAACATAGAAAACCGATAAATTTTATAAAATGCTATAAAACCCTGATACACAACGATTCAAGGCAGATATATGATAAGTGTTAAAAAAGTAAAAAAGATACTATGAAAGTTCTCGGATATTTGACACCGAATGAAAAATATCGAGAATTAATCAAAAATTCTAAGAGTGTTGCACTTCTAATCAGATTTGGCGGCTAATATAATATATTAATAAATGTAAAGTTGAATTTTTCATATATAAATTTAGCAATATTTAAAGTTAAAATTGCAGGTTTATAAAAAAAACTATAAAATATTGCGAAATAGACATAAAAAATTGCAAATTCTGCAAAATTTTTAATTCATTATTTATTAAAATCAAATGAATAAACGCAAATTAATTTGTTTTCATGTTTTCAATTGATATGATTATTGCTATTGGTCGAACTTTATAAACAAGGTAGTTAAAATTGGAAATATCACAAGCAGACGTTTATAAAAATCAAATAAAACAGTCAAATTATACTGCCGTCGGAAATAATCGGGAGAATAGAAATATGCCTTTAAAACAAAGTTTTAAGGGCCCTGTAGATATAACTTTTAATGCTTTGGATAAAGTTTTTACCGGACTTGATAAAAATGCAATGATTCAGGTTGCATTTGTTGATACTGTTTCAACAAACATTCCAAGAACCGTTGTAGATTTAAAAACAAGTTTGGCGGCTTCGCTTGAAACCTTCCGACGTGAATTTTCAGGACTCTTTGTAAATTGTCTTATTCCAAGCGGCATTGTATGGGGAGTTGCAAAACTTCTACCCAAAGACAAAAATCTTATGGATACTAATGCGGCAGGCTCGTGGGCAAACAGCGATGCTATAGATAAATTTAAGGATATTTATAAAAACACAAATTCAACAAGAGAATATGTTAAAACTTCTTTAACGTCATTAAGAGGACTTGACGGAAATAATTGGGTTAATTATGAGTCGCATGCTGATAAGCCTGAATTTATAAGTGCGGTAGATGATATTACAAATGCCGTTTCAAAAAAAGGTCCGCAAAGAAATGAACTTTTAAAACAGGCAAAAGATAAACTTACAGGCTTAACTAAAGCAGAAAACATATTAGAATTTGGAAAATCTGATGATATTGAAACAGTTACAAGCAATAATAGCAAATTAAGAGCTAAAACGAAAACAATACCGATTTGGAAATCAAATGCCGATTTAGAACATACTCTGCGTGATATTGTTGATTTGGGTGATAAATTCAACGATGTAAAACAAAAAACGGCTTTATCGTTAAATAAAAGTGTTGAAACTCTTACAAAAGGTGAAGTTTCAGCAGCTATTGACAAGTATGGAGAAGCATTAAAAGGGTTTGTAAACAAAAAAAGTTTTATAGGACTCGGTATTACATTAAGTATTGCAGTCAGCATGCAGACTATTAACAGAGCAATTACAAGAAAACAATTTAATGCGGAAGGTGCTCCCATATATAAAGATTTTGGTAAAAAAAATACCGCTAAAAAAATGGATGAAAAGGAGAAAAAAGAATTTTTAGGGAAAAGACTGCTTGCTGCTTCCGGCATGTTTGGTTTAGCTGCTTTATCCATGATGAAAAAACCTACAGAAAAAATGTTCCAGTTTGTGGGTAAATTCCCTACTCTTGACCAATGCCGCTGGATTGCTGCCGCTACTTTTGCAAGCCGAATGATGGCTGCAGAAGATGGAAATGAGCTTCGTGAAACAACAATCAGAGATATGGCATCATTTTCGGGTTTATATTTTTTAGGCGATTATGCTAAAAAAGGTGCTGCCTCAGCAATTGAAATGTTCTCTCAAACTAAAGCAGGAAAAGAAATTATAGGTGAAGAAGTTGTTCTTCTTAATCGTAAAAAAACAATAGCAAAACCGGTGATTAAAGAAGGCGAATCAAATGCGGTTGTTCAAGCCAAATACAAAATACAACAATTTGTTAACTGGATTAAAAATACCGAGTTAAAAACTTCAAATGAAGTTTCAAGCGTAAAAGTCCGAAACCTGAGGAATTTATGCCGTGTTGCTGATATTACGTTCTCTTTAGTTATGCTGGGTATTTTACTTCCGAACTATACCAGAAGTGTTACCGAAAGAAAAGTTGCAGAAGCTAAAAAACAGGAAGAAATGCAAAAAAAAACCATGCTCGACTTTTCGTTAATTGAAAAGAAAAACACTCCGAAAATTTTCAAAAACTTACTTTCTGCATAAAATAATGCCGGAGCGTGTTCACACAAATTGTCATTCTGTGCGATAGCGAAAAATCTTAAGGATTGATAATTTTGAATAAACGGAGATAGTGTAAAACGTTTGTACATAGTTTATTTTTATTTTACAATAATAAATATTAAATGGCTGCTCAAAAGGAGTAATAAATGAGTGAAACAGTTAAAAAACAACCGTTTTTTTATGACATAACGCTTCGTGACGGTAATCAATCATTAAAAAAACCGTGGAATACACAGGAAAAAGAAATAATTTTTAATCATTTAACAGAACTTGGGGTTCAGGGTGTTGAAGTAGGATTTGCCGCAGCTTCCGAAATGGATTTTGAAGCGTGTTCACGTTTAAGCCAAATTTCTCCGGATAATATCGTTATATCTGCTCTTGCAAGATGTATTAAACATGATATTGAAAAAGCGGCAGAAGCAATACAATCGGCTAAAAAACAGAGAATACATACTTTTATTGCTATGAGTCCTTTTAATATGGAATATGTATTAAATAAAACTCCTCAGGAAGTCAGAAAACAAGCAATTGAAGCCGTAAGTTTCGCAAAAAAACTTATGGGAAATAAAAGTGAAATTCAATTTTCCGTTGAACATTTCGGTGATTGCAGTGAAAATCTTGATTTTGTTATAGAGTCATTACAGGAAATAGTAAAAGCAGGTGCTACAGTTATAAATCTGCCTAATACAGTTGAAAGAACACGTCCTTCCATATTTGTTCAAATGGTTGAAAAGGTATATAATGCACTGCCCAAAGACATTACTATATCTGTGCATAATCATAACGATTTAGGCATGGCAACCGCAACCACGGTTGAAAGCTATTTTAAAGGAGCGGTTCAATTAGAATGTGCTCTTAACGGACTCGGCGAAAGAGCAGGCAACACAAATATGTATGAAGTAGCGGTTGCATTGCATAATGCAGGAGTTGATGTTCCTCTTAATTTATCTAAAATATATGAACTTGCTCTTATAATTTCAGATATGTCAAATGTCCGGATATATGAAAAAGCACCTTTAATAGGGCCTGAAGCACTTGCTCACAGGAGCGGTATACATCAGGACGGTGCAATCAAAACCAAAGATATGGAAAAAGGTGCATATAGACCTATACATCCTTCTTTAATCGGAAGAAAAGATGATGAAAAACTCGGATTTACTTCTCAATCAGGAAAAACAGCGATATTTGAAATTATTACGGAGGCAGGTTATCCTATTACGCTCGGTGAAGCTCAAAGAATTGCTCCTGTTGCAAAAGAAGCAGCGGAAAAAATCGGAGAACTCTCTACCCGTAATATTATTGATATATATTATCAAAATATACTTACTGTTAAAGGTGCTTTCAAATTTGTTGATATTGAAAAACTCTCAGATGAAGAAATTCGTCTTCAATTTAAGTATAAAGGTAATGAATACAATGTAGTTTCATTCGGTAACGGGCCTATAGACCAGTGTATTAAAGCTATTCAAAAAGCAGGATTTAACATTGAATTTATTAATTATGAACAAAAAGCATTAAATATGGGTTCTGATGCTACAGGTATGACGATTATGTATTTTAAAGCTCCCGAAGGAAAAACAATTATTTCAAGAGGATGTGATGAAAACACATTTATGGCTAATATCAAAGCTATTTTCAATGGTTTAAACATTATTGAAAATGAGAAAGAAATTATATGATTAAATTGGAAGATATAGAACAAGACTGGGGCGGAATAAAACATCTTAAAGATAAGATGAAAGAAGTAGAAAATTTACGTTCCGAATATCAAATTTTACCTGTTGAAGCTGAAAATTCAGGAGTTTTATATGCATTAAAAATTACTCCTTTTAACAGTGTAAAAGTTATTATTTTCGGTCAAGACCCTTACCCGAATATTAATAATGCACACGGTCTTGCTTTTTCAAATAAGACGGGCAAAATTCCGGCTTCGTTAAAAAATATTTTTTCCGAAATAAAAAGTGATATCGGAGTTGATAATAATAACGGCAATCTTACTTCGTGGGCAAAAAACGGAGTTTTACTTTTAAATACGGCTCTTACTTTCAGTGAAAAAAACAGTTTAAAAAAACGGTTTAATTTTTGGGAAGAAGTAATTGATGATATAATAAATAAACTGATGAACCGCAATAGGCCTTTGGTTATTATGTTATGGGGAAATTCGGCAAATATGCTTAAACAATTTCCTCTTGAAAAAGATAATGAATATTTAGCTAAAAATATATTGATATTGCGTTCATCACATCCTTCAAATATGGGCAGTGCAAATAAAACTCCCATTATGGACGGCAGAGTTAGTGCTTTTTTCGGATGTTCACATTTTTCAAAATGTAATAATTTTCTTAAGCAAAACGGATTAACTCCTGTTGATTGGAAAATTTAATTAATAAATTTATTTTAAAGTTTCCAAAAATCTAATATAAAAACAAAAACGAAGGAGGTTTCCTTCGTTTTTGCGAAATTTTACAATAAGTTTTATATTTACATTATACTTTCTAACCGCTTTATAATTTCGGAATGTTTATTTGCAAATTCATGACCTCTTGCTTCAATTGCAAGTTTTAAAATTAACGGCAGATTAAGTGCTTTACCTTCTTTTAGGTTATTGCAATATACTTCTTCATAATTATCGGGTATTCTTAAAGACCAGTTCTTGTCGCCTGATGTTCCGGGACGATTGTATACATCATATAAACCTAAGAAATCAGTAAAGAAAACCTGAATATTTTCTGCTTTGCAGGCAAATAATTCAACCAGTTTTAATTGAGTAAGAAAATGTGCATCCTTTGAAACTCTTACGGCAATTTGTTCTCTTTCTTCTGCTGATGCATCGGGGTATAAGTCTTCTGCAAGATTTTTTCCGTTTAAATATCCGGCTTCGGTATTAACTGTGGCATTTGCCCACATTGCAATAGGTTCATTATCGTGAGTACCAACCATTGCCCAGCTTCTTGGAGTAATATTTTTACATCTGTAGGGATGTTCACTTTTTTCTGGAACTACAAATTGAATTAATTTCATACCCTGCAAATCATATTTTTTCATAACACTTACAACAGGCATTGTTAATGTGCCTAAATCTTCACAAACAATACTGTCTTTATCAAGTCCTACTTCTTCAGCAGCACCTATAACAATTTTTTCTACCAATCTTCCGTATTTTCTTATTTGTTCATCCGTTAATTTTAAAATGCGTTCTTCTTTATCAGCTTCTACTTCATGATTAAGTTCATCTTCCGTTGCAATTGCATAACGTGATAAAACAGGATGTTCGGGAGAAGAATATAATCTGCCTGCACCTTCTTCTATTTTTGGTTTTTTGCCTGAAACATATACCCACGGGTCAATTAAGCCTACCATGTGGTCAATTCTTACTCCGCCGGGGTTTTCTGTGAACATTTTTTTGTAGAGTTCTTTCATCAAAATTCCGCCTTCACCCAATGAACCGTCCTCATTGAACAATTTTTCGGGATCCATAACGGGGAAGCCCCACATTTGACCGTCTTTACTAAAATAGTCGGGCGGACATCCGAGACACCAGCCTTTTAAGAAATATGCCTGATATGCCCAGTTATCACGGTCAGAGAAAGCCACCTGCCTGTCCGCAATCATTTTTAAGCCTTTGGATTGTGCATATTCTCTGGATTTATCGTTTTGTACAGATATTACAAACTGACAAAAACTGTAATACTCGATAATATCATTGTATTTTTGTTTTAATTCATCTATTCTTGCCTGATATTGTGATTTTTGTTCTTCATTTTGCGGATTAAACAGTGATTTATCCGTTTCACTTTTCCACATCGGCCAATAGTCGTTGCCGTGTTCAACGATTAATGCTTCATATAAAGAATCTTTTTCAAGCCAAAAAGCATTTTTTTGTTTATATTCTTCAAATTTAGATTTTAATTCGGAACAATCAGCCTTTTTAAAGTTTTCAAATGCTTCTTTTAATGCTTCTTCCTGTTTATTAAAAATATAAGAATAAGCTGTTCTGTTTTCATTCTTATTGGGATTATTTTCACAAATTGCGTTATATGTATCTGTTGAAAGAATATTATGCCACTCGTCCGTAGTTAATTGTTCTAAATCGATAAACAAAGGATTATTTGAAAAAATTGTACCCGTATATGGCGAAGCATCTATTGATTTTGTCTTACCAGAAGGGCCGAGCTGAATATCGGTAAATACTCCGGATAAAAAGTTCATTAATTTTTTTGCGGCTTGAGAGTTGCTTGTTCCAAAGCCTGTATTTTTTCCGTATTCGGAAGGAAAACTGTTTGCGTGTGAAATAAAAGCAAAATGTTTCTTTCCTAAAACTTTTAGTGCATCTCTTAAAATGCTTTTTGCTTCTTCCATTGCAAAAGGTGATTTTTTTTGTTCCTCACAAAATGTCATAATTACATATCCTTAATAACTATCTGTACAAGTTTTATTTTATAATTTTTATATAAATTTTACAAGTAATACATTATATGTTAAATATGATAATTATCATATTTATCCATTGTCTGATATTATTGTCAATTACAAAGAATATGTTAAAAACAATTATTCTCGTCCAAAAGAAGCTCTACTTATAATAGATAATTTTTATAAATTAACCGGTAATAAACCGGCTGAACAAATTTCGTGATAAGCCCGAAGGGTGTGAACGAAATTTGGGAGTGGTGACTTTAAAAAGTGCGAAACCAGATTAGATAAATGCTATAAGCAGGCACGCTCAAATTATTCGTGACCACCTGCCTCATTCTCCTGCTAAAACAGGACCCCTTAAAGATTTAAACAAATTAAAAATATGTTAGAATAATCGTATTGAATTGCACATTAATAATTAAATAAAGGGAACAAACTGTTAAAGTCCTTCTCTCAGTGCAGCAGTAATTTGGTGGAAATTGACTGAGAAAGGGGGGATGT
>CAJONH010000159.1 GCA_905235825.1 Candidatus Gastranaerophilales bacterium | reverse complement strand
TTGTTCTAATTTTAGTAAAATCCACGAGCAAAAGAAAAATAAAACAATCATAGGTATAAACCAAGTCGGTGTATTATGTATTCTGCCCGTGGTTAGGAATATTGGAAGTTGAATAAGCGTGTTTAAACCGTCAAAAGAATTACCATAAATTTCAGGGTATAAAAAACAAAATAAAATACCGAAAATTGATGTTATAAAATATGGCAAAACAACGTTTGTCCACTTCTTTTTCAGATAATTTTCGTATTCAAATTTATAAGATAAATGTTGAAATAAAAAGCCTGAAATAAATATAAATAACGTTGTTCCGCCGCAAATAATTTCACAGTTTATTTTATGGATAAGACTTGAACTATCTCCTAATTGCATTGTATGACCTGCAATAATTAAAAGAATTGCAAGACCTCTAAATATGTTTATATAGTTTAAGTATGATTTTTTCTTATTCTCCATTATCTGTTTTTCCCGATAAATCAAGCCATAAAACCTGATATGGATTAAGTTTTATGTGTATTGTATTATTTAATAAAGATAAATTAACTCTTATATTTTCACCATTTATAAAGTTTTTAAGTCTGGTTATTTTCCTTTTATTTTTAAGTATCGTTGTTGTAGGAAGTGAAATTTCAGCAGTTATTTTTTTATTTGAAAGGTTATTTATTACTAAAATTTCTTGTGTTTTATTTTTTCTAATGTAACTAAAATTTTCTTTTGATGTTGTTTTTAAGATTTCAAAACTGCCATTTGACATAACAGGAAGTGATTTTCTCAAACTTATAAGATTTTTGACTTTATTATAAACTTTTGAATTAAATTCATACCAACCTTTTTGTGAACCGTAAAATAATTTTTGAGGAACTGAACCCCTGTTTATATCTCTTGAATCGAATACCGATAAAAGTTTAGTCAAAACAGCTTTGTCTTTTGCTCTTTTTTTTGCTTGTTTTACTGCATTTTGATAATTATTTTCTATTCCAATTTCATCGCCGTAATAAATTATCGGGATACCCGGAATTGAAAATAAAATTGAAAATGCCATTTCTATTCTGTTTGGATTTTTATCTAAAAAGTTTGCAAGTCTGCCGGATACTCCAAATCCCTTTCTAAATTCGACTCCTTTTGGTTCTAAATCTTCAAAAATAAGCTCTCTTACTTCGGGGCTGACCATTTCTAATGTAAGTTCATCGTGTACTCTTAAAAATACACCCCAGGCAGTATTTTTAGGAATGTTCGGCATTTTTTTATAAACATCCGTAAAATACTTTTTATCTTCCGAAATTAATGTTGCCCAAATTGCATTCATATAAGGGAAATTGTATGCAATTTGAGCCTCTGATGTTCTTATTAGTTCCTTTTTTTGATTATTAGTTTCAATATCAACTTCACGAGATTTGCCAAAATAAGGAATAATGTCTTTGGGATGTTGGCAGGCTTCAACTTGTATAACTGATGTTGGTGCGGTTAATTGGATATAGCTGCTTAAAATATTAATAATAGCGTGAGTTTTAGGTTGATTTTCAGCATTTGTTCCTTTCTCTTTCGATAGGTATGGAATTGCATCCATTCTAAAAATATCAACTCCTAAATTTGCCCAGGTGCTTATTGTATCAAGCATATAATATAAAACATCAGGGTTTTCCCAATTTATATCAAGCTGAAACGGGTAAAAAGTATGGTATAAATAATACTTTTGTCCTTCTATATCAATTTCCCGCCAGTTATTTTCCGTATTTTCAGGGAAAATCAGCCGGCGTTTTGTTATTGTTCCATCATCCTCATAATATTCAACAACAGTTCCCAGTTTTTCATCAACATATTTTTTATAAACAGGTTTTTTATCAGTCCATATAAAATAATCCAAATAAGATAAATCGCCATTTTGTACATTTTTAAACCATTCATGCTTATCTGATAAGTGGTTTAAAACTAAATCCGATTTTATTTTAAAACCTTTATTTTTAGCTGATTTTATGAAATTTTTAAATTGTTCCATTCCACCTAAATCACTTCTTACTTCCTGCGGATTTTTAACATCAAATCCCGAATCTTCCATAGGACTATCGACAAAGGGTAAAAGATAAAGCGTTGTTACACCGAGTTCTTGCAAGTAATCAAGCATTAGAACACTATCCTTGAAGGTATTATTTTTGTTTTTTTGAATAACTCCAAATTGGTCAACATAAAACATATAAATAATTTCATCGTTAAACCAATCGGATTTTCTTGAAAAATCTTCTTCTTGCAGTTTTTGGGGTCTGTTTTTAATTGCAATTTCAGCATGTTTTAAAATATTATTATATATTTCATCAACTCTATCTTTGCCATAAACACTTTGAACAGAAGTTTTAAGTTCTTTTTGTATTTTAAAATCAATATTTAACGCATCTTGTTCCTGACGTTGAACTACGGTTGTATTAACATCCGTTTCTTCTGCATAAATTTTTCCATTCCCTGACAATAGCAAAACAGCTATTACTAATATTATATTTAATTTTTTCATAACTATTTCTCATCTGAAACGATTATATAAAACAAATTGTTAGTTTATTGTTAGGATATTGTTTATTTTTATAGATGATTATTCATTTAGTTCCCATGCAAACATTCCCGTTTTATCGGGCATAACATTTTTATCAAAAACAGGAACTTTAATTCCGTTTTTTTTCTTTAAAATATAATCCTCCAAAGCGATAAATGCGTATTTACAAAGTTGTAAAATTGCAAAAATATTAATTATACACAAAAGCCCCATAAATAAATCTGCACAATTCCATATCAATTTAAGTTCAGCTATACTTCCGACAAAAACCATAATAACAACTCCAAATCTAAAAAACTTCATTAAATTTCTTGTTATTTTAATTTGAGAAATATTAGATTTATGACCTTTAAAAAATGATATATTTACTTCACCATAATAATAATTCCCGACAATTGAACTAAATGCAAATAAAAAAATTAAAATAGAAAGAATATGCGGTGCATAATGACCAAAAATATTTGCGAGGGAGTACTGAGCTAACGAAACCCCTGTAAGTTCACCACCTATTGTATATTGATTGCTTAAAAGAATAATAAATGCGGTAGCAGAACAAATCAGCCAGGTATCAACATAAACTCCGAATGTATGTATTAATCCCTGATTAACAGGGTGACTGCTTGAAGCGGTTGCAGCTGCATTTGGAATTGAACCTTCACCTGCTTCGTTTGAAAATAATCCTCGTCTTACACCCGTTATAAAAGCGGTGCCAAAACCGCCTCCTACAGCTGCCTGCGGACTAAAAGCATCATGAATTATCAGCCAAAACATTGCCGGTACTTTATCTCTATATATTATAACCGTAATTAAAGCTGCCAATAAGTATAATCCCGCCATTAACGGAACCAGTTTTTCTGTGAATTTTGCTATTCGGGTTATTCCGCCAAAAATTACCAAACTGACAAAAATAACCAACAAAAGACCTGATATTACAGTGTTTATTCCAAAGGCTGTTTTCACTGATTGTGCGATTGTATTAGCCTGCACGGAAACATAAATTAACCCAAATGTTATTGATATTAAAATTGCAAAAAGGTTGGCAAGTACAGGCTTTTTAAGAGCATTTTTTATATAGTAAGCAGGCCCTCCGTAAAACTGTTTCCGCCCTCTGGGTAATTTATAAATCTGTGCAAGAGTACATTCAACAAAACTAATGGCACATCCTAAAAAAGACATAACCCACATCCAAAATATTGACCCCGGCCCGCCGGTAACAATTGCTATTGCAACTCCTGCAATATTACCAACCCCGACATGAGATGCCGCTGAAACACAAAATGCTTGAAATGCACTAATTTCTTTTCCTTTTGTCTTTTGTCCGACTCCTGAAAATATTATTCTGAACATTTCTTTTAACATTCTGATTTGAACAAATTTTGTCTTTAGCGTAAATATAATGCCTGAACCTATAAGCAGAATTAATACTATATAATTCCATAAAATATTATTTGTAAATTCCAAAACATTATTCAGCATAATATAATTCCACAAAATTAAGCATTATAAAATTATTCTCATATAAAAATTTGCCCGTGTAAATATTTTTATTTATAAAAACAGGTTTGTCAAAAGATTATCTTAAAATTAGCACCTTTATTAATTTCACTTTGAACTTCAATTTTCCAATTGTGAAATTCAACTATATTTTTAACAATGGAAAGTCCCAAACCTGTACCTCCTTTTTGTCTTGAACGTGATTTATCAACTCTATAAAATCTTTCAAATATTCGAGGTAAATGTTTTTCGTCTATTCCTATTCCGTAATCTCTTATTTCTATTGAATTTTCAGATATAATAATATCTATAACATCAGACTTTGAATATTTTATTGCATTACTTAAAAGATTTGAAATTGCTGTTATTAATAATTCTCTATCAGCTTTTATAATAATATTATCTTTTGCCGTAACATTTATTTTACAATCAGTTATTCCTTGATAATCAACAGCTTCTTGAACTGCCTCCGTTAAATTTACAATTTGAAAATTTTTGATTTCATCCGTTTTCTTTAAATCAATTTCACCTAAGGCTAAAATGTCTTGAGCTAATTTATTTATTGAATCAGTTTGAAATTTTATTATTTCAAAACATTCTTTATTTATTTTTGACATTTCATTTTGTTCTTCAATTAATTCAATGGCTGAATTGATTGCTGTTATCGGGGTTTTTATTTCGTGAGTTATATTTTGAATAAAATCTGTTTTATAACGTTCAAGTTTTGATAATCTTTCAATTTGCATTTTTAATTTTTGTGTCATTGAAACAACAGAGAGTGCAAGTTCTTCGAGTAGTCCGTTTTTTGGTACTTCTATTTTTGTATCAAGTTCACCTTTTGAAATTTTAATTACATCATCTTCAAGTTTGTTAAAGGAACTTCTTATTGAAAAGAAGATTTGAATTACAAATATAAACAACAATAATAAGCAAATTCCAAACATTATAAAAATATTTTCTTGTGCTTCAGTTATTGTTTTTATCATATAATCTTGTGAAACGGTAACTTCAAGATAATATTTTTTATTATTTATATATACTTCGCTTGTTGCTTCTAAAGACCTGTCTTTAAAAGAATGTTTATAGAGTTCAATCAGACTGTGTTTTACCTTTTTTAACCTTGTATCATCCTGCAGCAGTTTTGTTTTAGTGTCATGCGTGGATGCGGCAATTAAATTCTTATCTTCATCAAATATTCTTATGCTGAAATCTTTATCATTTTGAAAATCATTACAATATTTTTTTAAAATTTCAATATCATTATTTTTTAAAATCAAATTTATTGTCCATTCGACTTGACGTTTAACAATATTGAGTTCTTTAATTTCATCTTTAATAAATGACCCGTTAAATTGAATAATATTATATAAAGATATTCCGATAAAAAGAATTACCGTAATTAAAAGACAGAATAGTCTGTGTATCCAAAATTTATCTCTTTTTTTCATTCGTTTATGCCTTTGAGTTTATATCCCGCTCCTCTTATTGTTTCAATATTAGAGCCAAAATCACCGAGTTTTCTTCTTAAATTTAGAATTTGAACATCTATTGCACGTTCCGATACATTAAATCCGTTATCTCCTCTCAGATAATTTAAAAGTCTGGAACGAGAAAACACAACATCAGGTGAGGATACAAGTATTTTCAATATTTCAAATTCAAACTTTGTTAAATCTATTGGAATATCGTTAAGTGTTGCAACTTTCTTTAAATCATCAATCTTTAAATTTGCGTAAGCGGTTTTTGTATAATCATTATTATTAAGGTGAGCCTTTATTCTTGCTAACAATATTTTGTTGCTGAATGGTTTTAAAATATAATCAATAGCACCACTTTCAAAACCTTGCAGGATATCTTCTTCCATTTTTTTTGCAGTAAGCATTATAACTTGAATGTTTTTTAAATATTCATCTTCTTTTATTTGTTTACATAGAGTATATCCGTCTATTTCAGGAAGCATAACATCAAGAATAATTAAATCAGGTTTATCTGATTTAATTAATTCGAGAGCTTCAGCTCCATCAAATGCTTTTTTTATATTATAAAATCCGTCAGATATTAAAACAAGCTCAATAAGTCTGTTTATCTGCTGTTCATCTTCAATAATTAATATTTTTGAACCTTTTATATTCATAAAATAATTTTACTAAAAAAATTTTGCTTATGCTAAAATATTATTATTAATTTTAGGTATGAGGAATAACCATGATTAGTGAAAAAGAAGTAAAACACGTAGCAAAACTCGCAAGACTTGAATTAACGGATGAAGAAGTTACTAAGTATTCTAAACAGCTGGGTGATATTTTAAAATATGTAGAAAAAATGAATGAGGTTGATACAACAGGTGTTGAACCGATGCCTCACGCAATCCCTCTTTACAATGTTATGAGAGAGGATATAGTTAAATACGAAGAAACAAAAGAAGAATTAATGAAAAATGCACCTTATGAAGAAGACGGCTTTTTCAGAGTGCCTAAAATTAACTGAATTGAGGAATTATGAGTACTAAATATATATTTGTAACGGGCGGTGTTGTATCTTCACTTGGGAAAGGTATTGTTGCGGCTTCTTTGGGCAGACTCTTAAAAGCCAGAGGCTTTAGTGTTGTTATTCAAAAATTTGACCCCTATATTAATGTCGACCCCGGAACGATGAGTCCTTTTCAGCATGGAGAAGTGTTTGTTACCGATGACGGTGCCGAAACAGATTTAGACCTCGGACATTATGAACGTTTTACGGATACTAACCTCGGGCAAATAAATAACGTAACATCGGGAAGTATATATCAAACCGTTATTAACAAAGAAAGACACGGTGATTATCTCGGTGCTACCGTTCAAACAATTCCTCATATTACTAATGAAATTAAATCAAGAATTAAAAAAGCAACTCAACAGTTTAAACCTGATTTTATTATTGCGGAAATAGGCGGGACTATAGGTGATATTGAGAGTCTGCCGTTTATTGAAGCAATAAGACAGTTTAGAAGCGAAACGGGTTTCGGAAACAGTCTTTCAATTCATGTAACATTACTTCCGTACCTGCCTACTTCGGGAGAGCTTAAAACAAAACCGTCGCAGCATAGCGTTACTAATCTCAGAAGCTATGGCATTCAGCCTGAAATACTTGTTTGCAGAACTGCTAAACCTATTCCGAAAAAAGAAAAAGAAAAACTGGCTCTTTTCTGTTCCGTTCCTCAGGATGCTGTTATTGAGTGCCGTGATATGAAAAGTATTTATGAAGTTCCGCTTGCTCTTGAAGAACAAAATCTTGCGGGTGTTGTTCTTCAACGATTATTTATGCAGGATGTAAAACCTGATTTAGAAAGTTGGAAAAATCTTGTTTACAAAATTAAAAACCCTGAAAAAACAATTAGAATTGCGATTGCAGGAAAATATACAAAACTTTCCGATGCTTATATTTCAGTTGTTGAATCATTAAAACATGCAGGATATGAACATAATGCTCAAATCGATATAAAATGGATAAATTCGGAAGAATGTCTTGATTATGAAAAGGCAAAAGAAGCACTGGCTGATGTCGACGGGCTTGTTGTTCCCGGTGGTTTCGGAGTAAGAGGCATTGAAGGTAAATTAAACGTTATAAGATATGCAAGAGAAAACAATCTTCCGTTTTTAGGTCTTTGTTTGGGCATGCAGTGTGCCGTAATTGAATATGCAAGAAATGTTGTAGGTCTTAAAAATGCAAATTCTATGGAATTTAGCGAAAATACACCATATCCTGTTATTGACCTTATGACGGAACAAAAAAATGTTGAAGGCTACGGCGGTACAATGAGATTAGGTCAGTTTGAATGCCGTATTCAGCCGAATACAAAGGCAAGTGAAGTCTATGGAACAGATGTTATTTTTGAACGCCACAGACACAGATATGAAGTAAATAACGAATACAGAAATAAAATTGCATCGGCAGGTCTTGTATTCAGCGGTTTATCTCCTGACGGTATGCTCTGTGAAATGGTTGAACTTCCGAAAAACGATTGGTTTGTTGCCTGCCAGTTCCATCCTGAATTTAAATCACGTCCCGAAAGACCTCATCCTTTATTTAAAGGATTAATTGCAGCAGCTAATAAAAGAGTCGATAACAAACAGAGAACTTTAGAAAAAGTATAAATATATTTAATTCGGAGATTAAAATATGAACAAGTTTTTATTAATATTTATTATAATATTGGCATCAACAATACAATTAAGTGTTAATGCTTTTGATTTCGGCTCTTTTTTTAAAAATGCCGTATCACAGACTGATATTAAAACAGAATCGAAATCTGCATCAAATAGTACAAGCTCAATTACAAATACATTAGCTTCATTGGACAGTCAGTTAGCTGCTGCAAATACACAGACTCAATCAACCTTTTTAAATATTGTATCTATGCTTTCATCTAAAAATGATTTCGATATGATGCAGTATAAAATAAATACAATTATGAACAACAAGAGTAAAACGGAAACAGAAAAAAGTTCACTGATTACACAGCTTATAACAAATTATAAAAATGATATAACCGGCAGTAAATCAAATGAAATAATATCTGCAATTCGTAATATGCAAACATCTGAACGCCAAGCGTTAGTTAATAAGGTTGCAGAATTAGCACAAAACGGTTCATCTTATTTCGCATTGGCAAAAAATTATACAACAGCCGTTTCTGCTATGGCAAAAACATCATCAAGCATTGCTGAAACTGCAAATGCATTATCAAATGCAAAACAGGCAGCAGTTTCTTTAAAAGAAAATGCAACTGCTGTAACAATGCTGACTTCAAGTATTTCTACTCTATTACAACAGGCAGAGTAAATTTATGAATAGCAGAGTTCGGTACTTGAATTAGATTAAAGAGAGTATATGAATGTTAAAAAAATTCTATACATCGGCATTTGATAATGAAATTTTGCTTTTAACCGATGATTCCTGCTACAGCTATAAGACAGTTAAATCATTAATCATATCTGCTATAGAAATAATTCAAAACAAAAAACAAAATATTGTTATTTCCGAAGATAATAATTTGAATTTTATTATAAAATTTATGGCTTGTATTTTTGCTCATAAAAATATTTATCTTGTATCAGACAGAAAAAAAATAAAAGATATTGAAGTTGATTTTGATTTATTTGATGAATGTAATTTTTATGAGATTAAAAAAACTGATTTTCCTCAAATTGATACACGGAAGATTATAATAAATTTTTTAACGTCAGGTTCAACCGCAAAAGCAAAAATTATCTCTAAATCTCTATATAATCTTATAAAAGAGGCTGAAGATTTAGGAACCGAATTAAAGCTGAAGGATTTAACCGCTGCATCAACCACTACAATGTGTCATCTTTTTGGAATGACTTTCCACTTAATGTATCCGTTAGTAAACAGCTTAAAAATTTATACTCCTTCAATTTTATATGCCGATAAATTAAAAGTTGAAAATTTAATTCTTGTATCGACACCTGCTTTTTTAAATACGATAGAAAAATATAAAACAGATTTTCCTATTGCACCAAAATATATAATTACGGCAGGTTCTAAGCTCAATGATACTGTTTTTGAATATCTTGAAAATAAAACAAATATAATTGAAATTTATGGCAGTACGGAAACAGGTGTAATTGCTCATAAAGAACACTTCAATGAACGTTTAAATTTATTTAAAAATGTTGAAATAAAAGTGAATGAAGATAATATTGAAGTGCAATCACCATATATTTATGAGGGAAAAACTGTAATAAATGATAAAGCGGAAACTGATGGACGAAGTCTTATTATAAAAAACAGAACAGACAGAATTTTCAAAATTCAGGATAAAAGAATTTCAGCCGAAGAAATTGAAAATAATTTAAAAGAACATGAATTTATAAATGAATGCTATATTACTCAAAATGCTCAAAAACTTGCATGTATTTGTGTTCTTTCTAAATCCGGACAAAATTTTTTAATTGAAAATGGAATGCTTAAATTAACAAAATATTTAAAAAATCATATAAAAAATTATTCGGAAATTTTTCCCCAAAAATGGAAATTTATTGATATAATTCCAAGAACACAAACCGGTAAAATAAATAAAGAATTAATAAATCATATATTTAATTTAAATTTATCTTTTCCTGTAATTTTAAACAGGAATGAAATTGAAAATAAAATTGAATATGAAATATTATTTTATAAGTCGTGTAATTTTTTCAACGGTCATTTCCCCGAATTTAAAATTCTCCCCGGTATTGTTCAGCTCTATTTTGCAAAAGAATTTGCTAATATACATTTTAATTTGGAATTAGGGCAGGGACAGTGGAAAAAAATTAAGTTTTCAAATATTATTTTACCTGACAGTATTGTAAAACTAAATATTGAAAAAAAAGAAAAATACGTTGAGTATAAATTCTTTGATGATAGTAAAATATATTCATCCGGTATGTTTATGGGTGAAAATGTATTTAAGGAGCTTCAATGTATATAATAAGTTCAATATACAAGTTAACGGTTTCTTTTGAAGATTTAGACCCTATGAATGTAGTTTGGCATGGAAACTATATACGATATATGGAACAGGCAAGATGTGATTTATTTTCAAAATTAAATTACACTTATGTTGATATGAAAAATGACGGAATTATGTATCCTATTGCAAAAATGTACACGAAATATATAAAACCTGCACAATTTGGCGACAACTTATCTGTAGAAACATTCATTTTAAATATTGAACCGACATTAGATATAAAATATAAAATATTTAAAAATAATGAAAAAATTTTTGAAGCAAAAACAATGCAAATTGCTGTTGATATAAAGACAAAAGAAAGTATTTATAAGGCTCCTGAAAGATTTTTATCTTTGCTGAACGGTTTGGAAAATCAAGTGATATAAAACTGTTTACATATTCAACAAATATTTTAATATGTAATATTAAGTTATTTAACAAATAATTTAATTCAACAAATTGGTTATTATTATTGAATGCAGCATTATTTTATTGTTTATAAATAAAAAAAGATGAAAAAATTACTGTACAATAAATAAAAATAATGTTTTAATAAAAGTATAGTTTTCATATTTTGTAGGTAGTGATTTTTCCTTGTTAGCAGGTTTAGTCGTAAGACTATATGGGAGAGGAGATTTGGGAAAATATCCAAACCGGCCGCTTATGCGGCTTTTTTATTTATAACGCAGGCTTTTTCTATTTCCTATATAATCAGGTAGAATGTACAAAAGTTTCCCAGACTTTTTGAAATTTACATTCTAAATTTTCGGTAAATGATTTGTGATTATTCATTAAAGATGAATTTTTTAATATTTCTCTTAAATTTTTTCGTATTTCAATCAAACGCTCTTTATTATTAGCCAAATTTATCGCAATTTCAATATATTCTTCGCCCGAAACAGCGTTTAAATCCGAATTTCCCGATATATTATTAATTTTTCCGGCTCCTCTTGATTGCATACCTTCACCTGTCAGGGTTATTGTAGGTATACCCGATAATGCCGTTTCTATTGTTATGGACATACCGCTAAACGGATACGTATCCAGTGATATATCGGCAATCGAATATATATCGCTATAATTTTTAGTAACTATATTTGAAAAAATTACTCTATCTTCATCTATTCCCCATTTTGTAAATTTTGATTTCAGATTTTTTATTACGGTTTTATTTAATCTTGTTCGATATATAAATATTTTGGAATTTTCAACTTTTTTAAGAATTTGACACCACATATAAATCATTGTGTCATTTATTTTAGACGGGCAGTTAAAACTTCCGAAGGTTATGTATCCGTTCCTTATGAATGGATTTTCTTGTATTTTGGAAAAATTATAATAATTGAATATACAATATCCTTCATCCAAATACAGAGGCTTTTCCGTATACAAACATGTATTATCTTCCGGTATTGTATATCTGTCTGTTAAAATATAATCTACTTCTTTCATTCCCAGCGTATTTAAATATCCCAAATATGAAATAATAATCGGAGCAGGTTTAAACAAGGAACAATATGACTGTAAATGAGTATACCCGTCCAAATCAATTAAAATATCTATTTTACTGTTGTAAATTTGTTCTGCAAGCTGTTCGGAATTTAATTGTGAACTGTTTATAACTTCAAATCCGAGGTTATTTATTTCTGTTTTTATAAAATCTTCTTTTACTGACGAATTAAAAATAAAAAAATTAAATTTGTCTTTATCATGATTTTTCCATAGCGGCATCATATAATGCATCATTGTATGATTATGACCGTCGGAAGTTAAATAAGCAATATTGAGTTTTTTATCTTTTAGTATTTTTTTATCGTCGTGGTTATATTTTTTTATATTTTTAAAAAATTTATATTTAATTCTTGCCGTTTCAAATTCTGCTTCGTCTTTAATATCCTGTTGATTATAGGAGGATGATTTTATCATTGAGAATAATTTACAGGCAGATTCTCTTATTCCGCCGTCTGCATTTAATGCTTTATTATAATAATCTACACTCTTATCGCAATCAATAAAATAATAGGCATGCCCCAATCTTGAAAATATTACGGTTTGTCCCTGCGGAAATTCTTTTAAATATTTTTCATAATAATATACATATTTATCTATATCATTAAGTTGATAATATGTATTTCCAAGTCTTATATAAAGTGTTCCAAGCTCATATTTATCAAGATTTTTAATCATTACAAATGCTGTTTTATATATCTTTATTGCATCTGTATATTTTTTATCGTTATAAAGAGCAAGACCTTCATCAAGTAATTCTTTCAATATTGTTTTTTGTTCAGCCACTTTATTGTTTTACCTGTATTTTTACTATGTATTTATAAAAGTCTGCCATATTTCCTTAAATTTAATTTCTAAATCTTTTGTAAATACTTCAGGTTCAACCATAAGTTCAGAATTATATACATCTTGTCTTAGATTGTGCCTTAAATAATTTAATCGTTCTTTATTATTTGCTAAATTTTTGGCAATTTCGATATATTCTTCAATGTTATTTGCAACTAAATCTTTATTACCTATAAGTTCGTTAGTTCTGCTTGCTGTTCTTGATTGCATACCTTCGCCCAATAACGTTATTGATGGTACTCCTGCAATAGCAAGTTGTGTTAATATGGTCATTCCGTTAAACGGGTATGTATCTAATGCTATATCTGCCCTTGAATATACGTTAAAGAAATTACCGTTGGTTTTATTATCATATATTACTCTGTCTTCACTTATTCCGAGTGCTTCAAACATCAATTTAAAATGGTTTATTAATGTTTCATTGATATCTGTCCTAAATATAAGAAGTTTTGAATTATCAACATTTTTTAGTATTTCAGACCATATATACAACATTGTGCTGTTTATTTTTGAAGGACAATTAAAACTTCCAAACGTAATATATCCGTTTTCTTTATACGGACACTCTTTGACATTCGGCAGTTCCAATTTTTCAAAAATATGATATTTATCTATATATAATGGTTTTTCTGTATATAAATATGCTTTATCCTCAGGTATTATATATTTATCTGACAATATATAATCAACCTCTTTCATTCCGAGTGTATTAAGATACCCCAAATATGAAATAATTATCGGTGCAGGTTTGTATAATGCACAATATGCCATTATATCAGTGTATCCTGTTATATCTATTAAAATATCAATATTTCTGTCATAAATTTCTTTTGCGGTATCTTTAACCGAATGCGGACATTTTACATAAGTAAGTCCTATGTCTTTTATTTCGTTTGTTGTACTATCTTCTTCAAATGTTGTACTGAATATAAATACATTAAACTCATCTCTGTTATGATGTTTCCATATCGGAATAATATAGTTCATCATTACATGGGCTCTGCAATCCGAGGATAAATATCCGATATTTAATTTTCTGTTTTTTTGAACTTTTTTATTTTCATGATTGTATTTTACCGGATTATTATATAATTTATTTTTTATTATTTCAGCTTCAAACTCTGATTCTTCTTTTATATCCTGCTGATCGTATGAATCTGATTTTATCATTGAAAAAAGTTTATTTATTGAAGCTGTTCCTACTATTGCAATATTTAATGCTTTATTAAAACAATCAATTCCTTTATCAACATTCATAAAGTAATATGCATAGCCTAATCTCCACCAAACTTCTTCCGTTAAACTTTCATCGGGAAAACATTTTAAATATTGTTCATAATAATATGCAGCTTGATCTATGAACTGATTTCCTTTGTTTTGTATTTCATTTAGCTCATAATATGAGTTACCGAGCTTTAAATATAATTTTTCAAGTAAGTCTATATCTATATCTTTACTCAATATTTCAGCTGTTTGATATACCGTTATTGCAGCAGGATAATTTTTTGCACTATAGAACATATCACCAGCATAAATTAATTGTTTTAATGCCGGTTTTGATTCAAGTGTTGATTGTTTTTGAGTATCATTTTCAGACATTTAAAATCCTTTTTATTTTAATTGGTATTCATCTTCCTTTTTTAGTTTCCTGTTCATGAGTTTATTTAACACTTCTTCGGGTGTTATATCAGTATACACTGCTTCATATATGGCTGATGAAACAGGAACTTCTATTCCCAATTTTTTTGCTAATTCACATAAGGCTTTTGACGTTTTAACACCTTCTGCTACAGAACCCAATTCATTTAAAATATCATCAATTTTCTTTCCCTGACCGAGCATATAGCCTACGGAAAAATTTCTGCTGAAGGGGCTTGAGCAGGTGGCAATCAAATCGCCCATACCCGATAATCCGTATAAAGTTGCAGGATTTGCACCTAATGCGGCACTTACACGAACCATTTCTGCCATCCCTCTTGTTAAAAGAGTACCACGGCAATTATCTCCCAATTTCATTGCATCAGCAAAACCCGAAGCAATTGCTATTACATTTTTTAAACTTCCGCCCAGTTCAACGCCTATAACATCGGAATTAGTATATAATCTGAATTTAGAAGGAACATTTAAATGTTTTTGAACAAATTCGGCTGCTTGAACATCTTCACTTGCAACACATGCACCCGTAGGACATCCGTTTAAAATTTCTTTTGCCAGTGTCGGCCCTGACAGTACAACTAATTTTGAAGACGGCAATTCATCTTTTATAACTTCTGACATTCTTTTTAAAGAAGGCAGTTCCAAGCCCTTTGATAAATTTACCAGTATTTGATTATCTTTTAATCCGATATCTTTTAATTGTCTGCAAACAGGGCGAATTCCCGAAGTAGCAACTACAAGAAGTATAATTTCGGCATTTTCAACGGCTTTTTTTAAATTATCGGTTATTTCAACTTTTTCATCGAGCTGAACTTCTAATGGTTTGGATGTTCTTTTTTGTTTTATTAATTCTTCGGATAAATCTTGAGTTCTGCCCCATACACAAATTTCATCAAAATTATTATTTAACAATTTTGCAAGAGTCAATCCCCAGCAGCCGGGGCCTAAAACCGTTAATTTCATTATACACCGCCTTTTACGACAAATACTTTTCTTGCTTCTTCTCTATCATCAAAATGAATTGTTTCATTTTTTAAAATCTGATAATCCTCGTGACCTTTTCCTGCTATTACTATAACATCTTCAGGATTTGATATTGTTTTTAAAAATTTAATTGCTTCCCCTCTGTCGCTTTCTACAAAAATACGTTTATTATCAACTGTTTTAATTCCTGCCATAATATCGGATATGATAAGCTGGGGGTCTTCACTTCGGGGATTATCCGATGTTACTATTACCTTATCCGATAATTCATCGGCAATTTTTCCCATTTTCGGACGTTTTGTTGTATCTCTGTCACCGCCGCAGCCAAACAGACAAATTAAATTTGATGTTTCAGGCGTCAATTCCCTTGCAGCTTTTAGTACATTTTCCAATCCGTCAGGTGTATGAGCATAATCAACAATAACCAAAGGTCTTTTGTTTACTATTTCAAATCGGCCTGCAACACTTTTTGTTTTTTCCAATGCATTTATTATTGTTTGATAATTTATATTCATTGCAAGTGCCGAAGCAAATGCTGCTAAAGCATTGTAAACACTAAACATACCGTTCAAGTGCAAATTCATTTTTTCCGATTTACCGTTAAATTTAACCGTTAATGATGCTCCTTCAACAGAAAAATCTATGTTTTCAGCTTTTACGTCAGCATTATTTTTTACTCCAAATGTAATTAAATTAACATTTTCAGGAATAACCGAAATAAAATCTTTTGCATATTCATCATCAGCATTGATTACTGCAAATGCACCCTTTTTCAGATTTTCAAAAAGTATTGCTTTTGCTTTAAAATAATTTTTCATTGTAATATGGTAATCTAAATGGTCTTGAGTCAAATTAGTAAATACTGCTCCGTCAAAATCACAGCCGCCGACTCTGTTTTGTTCCAATGAATGAGAACTTACCTCCATTACAACATTTTTTATTCCGTCATCTGCCATTAATCGTAAATCTTTTTGTAATTCAGGCGGCTGGGGAGTTGTATGTTTTGCTTCTTTATATTCGTCATTACTTGATAATTTATAACCCAAAGTACCTATAAGGGCACAGGTTTCGTTATTTTCTTCCAAAATACGCTGTATTAAATGAGTTACCGTTGTTTTACCGTTTGTTCCCGTTACTCCTATCAGGTTTATTTGTTTTGAAGGTTCTCCGTAAAAAGCGGATGCTATCATTGCCATTGTTCTTTTTGTATCAGAAACAATAATTTGAGGAATTTTAACGGGTAATTCTTCTTCGCAAAAAAGTGCAGCGGCACCTTTTTCTGCTGCATTTTGAGCATAATTATGACCGTCCGAAGATTCGCCTCTTATACATATAAAAATATCTCCCTTTTTTGTTAAAAGAGAATTATATGAAATTCCGGAAATGTCAATATCTTTATAATTTGCTGTTTTAAATTCCGTCAAAAGTTTGGTTAATTCACTAAGCCTCATATCCCCTTACCTCTTTTCCACATTATATTTTAACATATACAATACTCTGCCGCAACTTGATTAATGTTTATGAACTTTCCGTAAAAAAAGCGGGATATGAAATCCCGCATACATACTACGTAAATAATTATTTTTTAAACGCTTATTTTCCTTTTTACCATGCACAT